>CADDYR010000234.1 GCA_902810765.1 Chloroflexota bacterium | reverse complement strand
TTCGCGACCGCCGGTGCGATCCCGACGATCGGCGTCTCCCCCGCGCCTGCCGAGGGCAGGTCCCTGCGGTCGAGCAGCACGACCTCGATCTCGGGCGCATCCGCGAAGCGCGGCACCCGGTAGCGCGAGAAGCGGTCGGTGAGGATCCGTCCCCTGTCGTCGAACTGTATCGCCTCGAAGAGCGCGCCGCCCAGCCCCTGCACGATCGCTCCCTCGACCTGGTTGCGAAGGTTCTCCGGGTTGACGATCGCGCCGCACTCGAACGCTTCCACCACGCGGATCACCCGGACTGCGCTTCCGTCCACCTCGACCTCCGCGCAGGTCGCCACGCAGCTGCCCTTCTCCGTGCCGCACGCGAGGCCGAAGCCTCGTCCCCCGGCCACCCGCACACCTCGCCACCCGAACCGCTCCGCGGCGGCCTCGAGCACCGCGCGCACCCGCTCGTCCGCGAGGTTCCTCAGGCGAAACTCGAGAGGGTCCGCCCCGAGGGCGTGCGCGAGCTCGTCAATGTGGGACTCGCGGGCGAAGTGGTTGGCGGTGGCGGCCAGGGCGCGGTACGAGCCCTGGCGGAACGGCGACTCCGCCGGGTGGAACACGATGCGCTCGTTCGGCGCGGCGTAGGGGCTCTGGATCCCGGCGGCGCCCGAGTTGTAGTTGTGGAACTCCCAGGACGTGAGCGTGCCGTCCGGCCCCACACCGCTCGTGACCTCGATCACGCCCGCAGGCCGGAAGTAGGCGAACGTGAACTCCTCGGGCCGGGTCCAGATCAGCTTCACGGGGCGTGCCGCGACCCTCGCCAGCCGCGCGGCCTCGACCGCCGCCTCGCCCGTGTGCTTGCCGCCGTAGCCCGAGCCCGTGTCGGGGACGATCACGCGCACCTGCTCCTCGGGCACGCCGAACGCCTCGGCGAGCTGTGCCCTCACGCCGAACGGTCGCTGCGTGCCCGTCCAGACGGTCAGCCGGTCGCGCTTCCATTGGGCGAGCGCGGCGCGGGTCTCGAGCGGGGCGTGCGCTATGTACGCCACCTGGTACTCGGAGCGGAGGGTGCGCTCGGCCGCGTCGAGTCCCGCCCCGACGTCCCCCTGCTCGTACGCCACGGGCTCGGTAAATCGGGCCTCGGGGTCCGGCTCGGGCGGATGGGTCTTCAGGTGCTCGAATAGCTCTTCGGGAGGAACCCGCCTCGGCAGCTCCCACTCCGCCTCGATCGCGGCGAGGGCTCGGGCGGCCGTCGGAGTATCCGGCGCCACCACTCCGACGAGGCCCTCCTCGTTCACGACCGTTACCTCGTTCATCGCCTCTGCCCGGGAGGTGTCGAGGGACACGAGCACCGCGCCCGGAGCCGGCGGCCGCAGCACTCTGCCGACGTGCGCGCCCGGCAGAGTCAGGTCGGACGCGTACTCGTGGCGACCGGTAACGAGGTTCCGGGCGTTGACCCTGGGCACGGGCTTGCCGATTACCTGCCACTCCTCGGGCGGGGTGAGGGGCGCATCTTCAGAGACCAGCGCATCCAGCACGCTGCCGTGGGTGAGGTCGCAGTACCGCGCACACTTGCCGGTCGGAGCGTGGACCACCTTGCCGTCGCGCGCCACCAGCTCGTCACGGGCCACATCCCACTCGCGCGCCGCGAGGTCGAGGAGCAGCTCGCGCGCCTGCGCGGCGGCCCGGCGAAGCCGCGGGGCCATGGTCGGGGTCGTCCTGCTGCCGAACGTTCCCATGTCGAAGGGTGCGGCGTCGGTGTCCCCCATGAGCACGCGGACCCTGCCGAGCGGCATCCTGAGCTCCTCGGCGACGACCTGGGCGAGCGAGGTCCTGATGCCCTGGCCCACCTCGACCTTCCCTGTGAGGACCGTCACCGAGCCGTCCGTCTCGATGCGCAGCCAGTCCGAGACCCGGGTGTCCTCGGGCTCGGCGAAGCCTGGCCGCTGACTCATCGGACTCCTCCCGTCACCGCCTCGGGCCGCATCGCCACGGCGGCCTGCCGGATCGCCCGGACGATGCGCGGGTAGCAGCCGCAGCGGCATACGTTCCCCTGCATGCTCTCGACGATCTCCTGCTCGGACGGATCGGGGTTGCTGCTCAGCAGGCCGAGCGCGGACATTATCATCCCCGGCGTGCAGTAGCCGCACTGCATCGCGCCCGCGTCTACGAAAGCCTGCTGGACGGGATGCAGCTCGCCGCGCTGTTCGAGCCCCTCGATCGTGAGCACGTCCCGCCCCTCCACCTCGGAGAGGGGCGTTATGCAGGCGCGGACCGGCTCGCCGTCCACGAGCACGGTGCAGGCTCCGCACTCGCCCTCGCCACAGCCCGGCTTGCAGCCCGTCAGCCCCAGGCCCTCGCGCAGCACCCACAGCAGCGGCGCCCCCGGATCCGCGTGCAGCTGGTGGACCTGGCCGTTCACCCGTAGCTTCGTCACCTCGCGACCTCCCATCGCTCCAGCCTCAGGATACCACACCCCTCACGTGCCTGAGTGACGCGGTGAGCACCGTTTCTACTCCTCGAAGGACAGGTCGTACTGCTCTGCCTGCATCCGGTACAGCTCGGCGTACTCCCCTCCGAGGCGCATGAGCTCCTCGTGCGTACCCTGCTCCACCAACCTGCCCTGTCGCAGCACGAGTATCCGGTCGGCCATCCGCACAGAGGCGAGGCGGTGGGTGATGAGCAGGGTCGTCCGGCCGCGGGCGAGCTCGCTGAAGTGCTGGTACAGCTCGTACTCGGCTCGCGGGTCGAGCGCCGCCGTAGGCTCGTCGAGCAGGAGCACCTCCGCGTCGCGCACCAGCGCCCGCGCGATGCCCAGCGCCTGCCACTGCCCGCCCGACAGCTCCACCCCTCCGAACTCGGCGCCCACCTGCGTGCGGTACCCCTCCGGCAGCCTCGAGGCGTGGCGGTCGAAGCCCGCCTGGCGGGCCGCCCGTTCTATCGCCTCGTCATTCCCGAGCGCATCCAGTCTGCCGAGCGCCACGTTCTCCGCGACCGTGAGCTGGTACCGCCCGAAATCCTGGAACACCGCGCCGATGCGGGATCGCCACTCGCCCAGGTCGAGGTCCCGCAGGTCCGCGCCGTCCACGAGTATCCGCCCGAAGGATGGATCGTACAGGCGACACAGCAGCTTCGCGAGCGTGGTCTTGCCTGCGCCGTTCTCCCCCACGAGCGCGACCCGCTCGCCCGGCTGGATCGCGAGGCTCACGCCGTCGAGTGCGAGCGTGCCACCAGCGTATCGGAAGCTCACGTCCTCGAGCTCGATGCCCTTCGTGAGCTTGGCGGGCACCGGCAGCCCAGGCGAGCGCACTGGCATCGGGGAGCGATAGTCGAGGAACCGGAAGAGCTGATCGAAGTACAGCAGGTGCCCGAGGAGCAGGGCGAACATCGAGGAGAGGCTCCCGAGGCTGCCCTGCGCGGAGGCGAGCGACTGCAGCACGAGCACGACGTCGCCCGCGGTGTAACGGCCCTGGAGCGTCTGGCTCACCACCCACGCGAAGGCCGCGACGCTCGCGCCTCCGGACAGCAGGCTTGCAGCGAGAGGCCAGGACGTCTGACGCAGGCGGGCGTCCCGTGCGTCACGCCTGAACCGCTCGAACGCCTCCTCGTACCTGCGCTCGAAGTACGGGCCGATGCCGAACATTCGCACCTCCTTCGCGTTCTCCAGCGTGGTCACAACCCAGGCGAAGTACCTCATCGTACGCGCGAGCGCGCTGTTCTGGCCCATCACCTTCCAGCTCTGAGACTGCAGGTAGCTGGTCGCGTAACCGATGGGCACGGCACCCATCACGAGCAGCGGCGCGAGCCACCACGCGACCGAGCCGATGAGGACGAGCAGCCCGGCGCTCGAGATGACGTTCGGGAGGATCATCCCGGTCGTGACCATCAGGTTCACGGGCCGGTAGGAGGACTGGCGGGTGAGCAGCTGGAGGTCGTCGTAGAACCTCGGCTCCTCGAACGCGGACAGGTCGGGCAGGCTGTTAGCCTTGCGCATCAAGAGCAGCTCGATGTAGCCCACGACGCGCTCGTTCAGCTCCATCTGCACGACCACGCTCCATTGGCGTGCCATTGCTCCCAGGAGGGAGGCTGCGGCCCACCCCACCACGTACATGGTCCCCAGCCTCAGGTCTTGCGATCCCGTCACCACGTCCACGATCGACTTGATGAGCCATATGCTCACGGGCGGTGTCACGCCCTGCACCAGCAGCGCGAGCGCCATCAGGGTGCACTCGCCGGGCGCTGCGCACCAGATGATCCGGACGGCCCGTGAGTACACCCTCGCCCTCGTCCCGAAACCGCGAAAGAAGGAACCCGCTTCCCCCAAGCTTACCTCCGTTCGGCGCCCGGTCATCGGATCGCGCCGAGACACTCCTGCGCCCCACATGGTAGGAGGGCCGAGCGGCCGTCGCACCGCCCATTCGGCCGATGCGCGTATGCCGCAGATTCGTGTACAATTGCCCTGAAAGGCACGTAGATGCAATTAGCGCACCTCTGGACGCTTCACGCCGATAACCGCTGTCCTGCCAGGTAAGCCAACGGACAGCGGGAGAAGGCGCCGATAGCCCCGCCTCTCTCCCGTCACTGAACTGATGGGAGCAGTTTCATCGTGCCTACAATTCGATACCGCGGATTCCCGCGCGCTGCCTTCAGCAGCCCGCTAGTCCCCAGCCGCCTGGGCGGCGCCTCCCCGAGGGAGGTGCTGCCGTGAGCCACTACGAGGAGACCTCGTTCCGCACGCGGCTCGGGCACACCCTGCGCACCGCCGGGCTCGCCGTCCGGCTCACGTGGCGCTCGAGCCCCGGCCTCGTGCTGGGCGTGCTCGCGCTCGTGGTCGTGCAGGCGCTGCTCTCGCCCGGCGAGCTCGCGCTCGCCAAGGCCGTGATCGACCGCATCGCGCTCGACCTGCACGCGGGCACCAGGGCGGGCGAGATGGCCCGACTCCTGCCGCTGCCCGTGTGGATCGGGCTCACGGCGCTCGTGATCGCCCTCGGTCAGCTCATCCAGCCCGCGTCCGAGACCCTTCAGAGCATCGCGGGCGATCGCCTCACCGGCTACTTCGAGGAGGAGATCGTCCGCGCGGCGAACCGATGGCGAGGGCTCGCGAGGTTCGAGGACCCCTCGTTCGCGAACGACCTCAGGATCGTGCGCGAGGAGTCGAGCCGCGCGGGGCTCGATACGATGATCTATCTGGTGCAGATGACGCTCACGGTCGTGGCGTCCCTCGGCTACCTGGCCGTCCTGTGGGGACTCCACCCCCTCGCGCCCGTGGCGCTCGTGCTCGCGAACCTGCCGCAGCTGGCGCTCGAGTGGGACTACAGCGAGCGCACGGCCGACCATCTGCACTTTCAGACCGAGCGGTCGCGCAGGCTCGAGTACTACTCCGAGGTCATGATCGCGCCCGAGCCCGCGAAGGACGTCAGGCTGTACCGCCTGGGTCCGTTCTTCGACCGGCGCTACGCTGAGGTGTTCGCGGAGACGATCCGGAACCTGGACCGCATCCGCGGGCGGCTGATCGCGACGGTGCCGCCCGCGCGCCTGCTCGGCGGACTCGCCGCAGCCGGGGTGTACGTATACTCTGTGCTCGGGATCGCCTCGGGCCGGCTCACTCTCGGCGACCTCGCTCTGTACGGTGGGGCAGCGACGATGCTCGTGGGGGCCGCGCAGACGCTGGGGCTGCAGATCGGGCTGGTGCCGCTCGTCGCGGGCACATACCTCCCCGCGCTGGAGAGGGTGCTGAGCTCACCAGCAGACCTGCCGGTGCCCGAGCATCCCCGCCCCCTGCCCCACAGGATCAGGTATGGCATCAGCTTCGAGCACGTATCCTTCTCCTACCAGGAACAGCCGGTGCTCCGAGACCTCTCCCTCTCGATATCTGCTGGGGAGTGCCTCGCACTGGTGGGGCACAACGGCTCGGGCAAGAGCACCATCGCCAAGCTCATCACCAGGATGTACGACCCCACCGAGGGGGAGATGCTCCTAGATGGTGCCCCCATCCCTTGCTACGACCTCGACAGCCTGAGGTCACGCACCTCCACCCTCTACCAGGACTTCGCCCGCTTCGCCCTCACCCTCTCCGACAACATCGGGCTGGGGAGGGCAGGTGAGGAGGAGGTGAGAAGGGCAGCCGGGCTTGCCGGGGTGGAGGAGGTAGCAGACAGGCTGCCCTGTGGCTACGAGACCGAGCTCACGAGGAG
>CADDYR010000233.1 GCA_902810765.1 Chloroflexota bacterium | reverse complement strand
TCTACCGGCCGCTGGAGGGCGGGGAGTAGGTGGCGTCCACCGAGCGCGTGCTCTCGCTCCGCGAGCTGAACCGGGCAACGCTCGCCCGCCAGCTGCTGCTCCGTCGCGCCCGGCTCTCGCCTTACCGCGCGCTCGAGCGCCTGGCGGGCCTGCAGGGGCAGGAGGCGAACTCTCCGTACATCGGCCTATGGAGCAGGCTCGAGGAGTTCTCGCGCGACGAGCTCTGGCGCCTCTTCGAAGCGCGCCGCGTGGTGCGGGCGACGCTGATGCGCTGCACGATCCACGTCGTCACGGCGCGCGACTACCTGATGCTCCACGCCGCCATCCAGCCCGCGCTCGCCCGGGCCTACCGAAGCTTGTTCCGAGAGGATGCGGGTAGGCTCGACCTCGAGCGAGTGCTGGCCGTCGCGAGGGAGTACTGTGCCGAGGCGCCGCGCACCTTTCCGCAGATGCGCGCCCGGCTCTCGGAGGTCGTGCCGGGCGCGGACCCGCGCGGGCTGTCGTTCGCCGCGCGCTCCTACCTGCCGCTCGTGCAGGTGCCGCCCGCGGGCAGGTGGCGCTCCCGTGGCAGCTCGGCATACGTCGACGCCGAGTCCTGGCTGGGCGGGCGAGTGGCTCCCGCGCGGGTAGGGCTCAGGCACATGCTCCTCCGGTACCTCGCGGCGTTCGGCCCGGCGACCCGCAGGGATTGCGAGCAGTGGTCGGGGCTCACGGGGCTCGGGGGGCTCTTCGAGGAGATGAGGCCGCGGCTTCGGGTGATGCGCGACGAGCGGGGCCGGGAGCTGTTCGACCTCCGCGGGGCGCCCGTCCCTCCCGCGGAGGTCCCCGCGCCCGTCCGCTTCCTGCCCGAGTACGACACCCTCGTCCTCTCCCACGCCGATCGGACGAGGGTGCTGCCGGAGGAGTACCGCAAGCTCGTGATCCGGCCCCCCTCGCTCGTGCGTGCCACCTTCCTGGTGGACGGGTTTGTCGCGGGGGAGTGGCGGGTGGAGAGGGAGCCCGGTCGTGCGCGGCTCGTCGCGAGCCCGTACGGGCCCCTCACGGAGTGCGCGCGGGAGGAGCTACGGACCGAGGCAGAGCGTCTGGTCGCGTTCGTGGCGGACGACGCCGAGCGGCGCGAGGTCTGCCTGGGCCGCGCCTGATCCGGGACGCCCCCTCGGGGCGGGGCTCACCGCGTGGGGGGAGGTCCATCCCAGACAGGCTCCCGGCCGGTGGTGATGCTCAGGTGTGCCATCGTCTGCCCTGGAGCGGCGCCGTGCCAGTGGCGCTTCCCTCCCGGCAGGTGGACTCGGTCCCCGGGAGACAGCCGCTCCTCCGCCACCGCGTCCGTCCCGACCCGGCACTCCCCCTCCACGACGTACAGAATCTGCTCTCCCTCGTGCTCGTGCCAGTTCGTCCGCGCCCCGTCGTGGAAGTGCACCAGCGACACGCTCGCGTCCGGGAGGTGGCTGGTCAGCTGCTCCAGCTCGACTCGGCCTTCGAACCAGTCGCCCGGCCCCTGCCTGCGCCCGCTCTCGCTCGCCCTCACTATCCGCATCCCGATCAGCCTCCCAGAGGTGCTGCGCCGCTACTTCGGCGCATTATCGCAGAGGCGCGTGCGCGGCGACAAATCCCGCGCCGCTCCACGCACTACACTATGACGGACCGATGAGAGGGTCCCGTGGTTCTGGCCAGCCACGGCGGAATGGGCGGGATGGATCAGGCACGGCTGACGCTGAGCTGGCTGGCCCCGGAAGAGTCCCGCCTGCTGTCCGTCTCGCGACCGGGCTACCCGGGCACGCCCTGGCCCTGGCGTTCACACGTGCCTTTGCGGACGCTATCTGCCCCCCTACGCGCCCCGCAAGGCTGGCACCGACAAGGTAACAGTATGGTAACGAAAGTAGTTCCTGCTGGGTTGCAGGATTGATACGGATCAGTGGTGCGCTTCGCGTTGGAGTCGGTTAGAATGGGCGTGGAGAGCTATCACCACGCGCCAACCCCGACGAAGGAGATCCGATGATTCCGATTCCCATCAGGTTCCTGCGACAGACCTCGAGCGTCCTGGCGACGCTTGCCGTGCTGCTCGCCCTTTTCCCACTCTCAGCAAGAGCAAGCCAGGGGCCGGGTGATCACGGGGTCCGTCCGACGGTGCGATTCACCGGGCGGGTCATCGTGAAGTTCAAGCCTGACCACCGGAACACGCGCGCGCTCGAGGCTCTGACCGGCGGCCGTGGTCCGGGGACGTGGCTGCGCTCGCTCGGCGTTCAGGTGCTCCGCCCGACGAGCGTGAGCACCACCGTTGCGCTTGGGAAGCTGCGTCGCAACGCCGGTGTGGAGTGGGCGTCTCCCGAGGTCGTGATGACCGCCTTCGGCAGCGGGTCGGTCACTCCGAACGACCCATACTATTCTAGCCAGTGGGGCCTGGGAAAGATCCGTGCGCCGGGCGGCTGGGGCATCTACGACGGCCCCCGTGAGGTCAAGGTCGCGATCGTGGACTCCGGCATAGACCCGACACATCCGGACCTGAGAGCCCACGTGTACAAGGGCTGCAACTTCGTGGTGCACGCGTCGGACGTGCTGTGCGACCCCTCCGACTACCGCGACGCGTTCGGACACGGCACGCACGTCGCGGGGATCGCCGCGGCGACCGGAGACAACGGGATCGGCGTCGCGGGGGTCAGCTGGAACGTCCGGCTGCTCGTCGCGAAGGTGCTCGACAAGAACGGCCAGGGCACGGACACGAACGTGAGCCAGGGGATCGTGTGGTCGGCGAACAACGGCGCCTCCGTCATCAACCTGAGCCTGGGCAGCTACTACGACTCGAAGCTCGTGGCCGACGCGGTCAAGTACGCGCAGCGGAGGGGCGCACTCGTGGTCGCCGCCGCGGGCAACGACTCGAGCGACTATCCATCGTACCCAGCCGCATTGCCGGGAGTCGTCGGGGTAGCTGCCACGACGCCGAGCGACACCCGGGCGAGCTTCTCGAACTACGGGAGCGACGTGGATATCAGCGCTCCGGGCACGCACGTCCTCTCGACCACACCCACGTACCGGGTAGCGCTGAACGAGGAGGGCGTGGGACGCGGCTACGGCTACCTGGACGGCACCTCGATGGCCACCCCGTTCGTCACGGGCGCCGCCGCGCTGCTCAAGGCGGAGTTTCCGGGCTACACGGCCTCGGAGCTGTGGCGGCAGCTGCGCGCGGGCGCGGACGACCTCGGCACGGCGGGCTGGGACAAGTACACGGGATACGGTCGGCTGGACCTCTCGCGGACGCTCGGCGATCATCTGTCGCCCGTCGTGTCCGGGCTTCACCAGAGCTTCGTGATCGGATCGCAGGTGAACCCGGGCTCTGTGCCGGTGCGCGTTTCCTGGTCCGGATACGACCACGGCACCGGCATATCGGCGTACCGAGTGCAGCAGAGCACGGACGGGAACCCCTGGTCCTGGGTCACCTCTTCCACCACGGGCACCTCGGTCGTGCGGCGGCTCGCGCCAGGGCACCTGTACAGGTTCAGGGCGGCCGCGGTGGACCGCGCCGGGAACCGCGGCGGCTGGGATTGGGGGCCGTCGTTCCACTTGGACGCCTATCAGGAGACGAGCGGGGCTATCGCTTACAGCTCCGGATGGCAGCTGGGCGGATACTATCCCAGCCTCGGCTACGGAGGCCGGATGAAGTACACCCGGCTTCGGGGCGCGACCGCGCGGATGAGCTTCACCGGGCGGGCCGTGGCGTGGGTCTCGTGGCGAGAGCCGGGCAGCGGCAGCGCGAGCGTGCTCGTGAGCGGCGCGCGGACGACCACGGTGAACCTGTACCAGGCTACCAGCTTCCCCCGGAGAGTGGTGTACGCGCGCTGGTGGCCCAGCAGCTCCGGTCACAGCCTCACGATACAGGGGCTGGGCACGAGCGGACACCCGCGGGTCGACGTGGACGCCGTGCTCGTGATGCGCTGAGCCCGGCTAGGCGAGGCGCGAATCGAGGTCGCGGATGCGCAGCTGGAGCACTCCCTTGACCAGGAGCAGCACTACGAAGGAGGCACCGAGGAGGATCGCCGCGAGCGTCAGCGCGACGTTCAGGTTCATCTCGAAGCCTATGTAGATCGCCAGCGGCATAGTCTGGGTGCGCCCCGGCATGTTCCCCGCGAAGATGATCGTCGCGCCGAACTCGCCCAGCGCCCTCGCCCAGGTCATCACCGCGCCGCCCAGGAGCGTCGGCCAGCAGAGCGGCAGCGTGATCATGCGGGCGACCTGCAGGGGCGAGGCGCCATCCACGCTCGCCGACTGCTCCACCTCCCGATCCACGGCGAGCAGTCCCGACACGGCGGACTTCACGAAGAACGGCGAGGCGACAAACACCTGGGCAAGCACCACCGCGACGGGCGTGAAGGTCAACTGGATGCCCGCCTGGGACAGGTGCTGGCCCACGATCCCCGCTCGCCCGAACGTGATGAGCAGCGCGATGCCGGCCACGGCCGGGGGCAGCACGAGCGGCAGGTCCAGCAGGGTCGAGACCAGGCCCCGGCCCGGAAACTCGTGGCGCGCGAGCAGGAACGCCGTGGGAAGCCCCGCCAGCACCGTCAGCACGGTTGCGGCCGCCGTCGTCGTGATGCTCAGCCCGAGCGCCTGTGCCACCTGCGGGGAGGCCAGGTTCTCGAGCATGTGGGCGGGAGACACTCGCAGCACGAGCGCGACGAGCGGCAGGAGCAGGAAGAGCACCATCGGCGCGGAGGCGAGCATCAGCACGGCCGCTCCCCGCTTCCTCGGAAGCCCCGGAGCGTAGGCGCTCTCCCTCACCCTTGGTCGCGCGATCGCCCGCTCGGTCATCTCCCCTCCCTCGTCCTCTTCTGCTGCTGAGCAGCCGTCAGGAACCCGTGCTGCCTCAGCGCCTTCTGTCCGTCCGGCGAGAGCACGAACTCGACGAATTCGCGTGCAAGCCCGGGGTGGGCGGAGCCTTCGAGTGTGGCAATTGGGTAGCGCGCGAGCACGTTCAGGTCCGCAGGAATCTCGATCACCCGAAGCCTTTGACGGTCCCCCTGCCTTACGTCGGACTCGTACACGATACCCGCGTCGGCCTCTCCCAGCTCCACCTTGCGCACCACTGCCTCCACGTCGTCCTCGTAGGAGACGACGTTACCGAGCACCTTCGTTCGATACCCGGTTCCGTACTGCCGGGTCGCGCGGCTGAGGAACTCGAGGGCGTAGGAGCCCGCGGGCACCTCGCGCGCCGCGAGGTCGAGCTTCGCTCCCGGGCGCGCCAGGTCACGCAGACCCCGTAGCCGGCCGGGGTTGCTCCTTGGGTATATGACCACCAGACGGTTTCGCGCGAATACGCGTGGTGTGCCCGGCTTCACCCTGCCCGAGCGCACGGCCGCGCGCATCTGCCGCTCGTCCGCCGAGGCGAAGACGTCGGCCCCGGCCCCCTGCTCGATCTGCTGCTCGAGCCGCTGGGAGCCCGCGAAGTTGAAGACGATCCTCACGCCCGGATGCTGCTCCTCGAAGCCGCGTCCGATCTGCTGAAACGCGTCCGTGAGCGAGGCCGCGGCGAAGACGTAGAGCGTGACGTTCCGGGAGGCGCTCGCCCGTCCCCAGGGCGTGGAGCAGCCGGACAGGAGCTGTGCCAGCAGGAGCAGAGCGGCGAGTGCGCGGAGCCTCACGACCGGGCTCCCGCGGGGTCGCGAGCGAGGGCGTCCAGGCATCGGCTCAGCCAGCGCAGCGTCGCCTCGACCTGTCCGATCCTATACTCGTACACCAGCTCATCGAACGCGCTCTGAGAATGCTCCTCCATCTGCCTGCTCAGCCCGTCGAGCTGTCCGCGGAACTCCTGCTCCTGTCGGCGCACGAGCTCGCTCACGTAGCCAGGCCCCAGACGGTGCGCGCAGAACAGCTTGGCGAGGAACAGGAGCCGAACTTCGCGCGGGTGCTGTACGGGCTCGATGACCCAGCGGTGATACGCCTCGCGCCCCCGGTCGGTGACCTCGAGCATCTTCCTCGGGGGACGTGCTCCCTGAGATTCGGTGGAGGCTCGTATCAGCCCCTCCCCCTCGAGCCTGGCGAGCAGGGAGTACAGCTGTCCCTGCTTCACGCGCCACACGAGCCCGAGCGCGTTCGACTCGAGCAGCGTCTGGTGGATCTCGTAGCCGTGCATCGGGCGCTCGAGCAGGAAGCCGAGCAGCGCGTGCTCTATTGTGATAGGTGTCCTCGCCAGCGGGCTCAATATATTCTGCCTGTGACTATTCAGTGAATGAGTAGATTGTCGCACACGTCGTGCTCGAGTTCAAGAGGTCGGGTGCCACGCTCTGGCCTTGACAGTTTGGATGGGGGTGAGGTAGTATCTTTTCGGTGCGCTCCTCTGTGGGGGCGTGCTTTGTTGGGGAGATGCACCTTTACAAGCGATGGGAGACCTTAGAG
>CADDYR010000232.1 GCA_902810765.1 Chloroflexota bacterium | reverse complement strand
ACTACGGCAACAGCGATGCCGGTAATAGCACCAGCCAGATACACCGGAGCACTTGGCACCTGCCAACCGATCAAGCCGAGATGATGAAGCACCAAGGCAATGACATAGCCTCCTACCACACCAGCTAGAGTTAAGCCTTGCGCTATGGCTGGGGAGTGGGCGGGCGGCTCGGTGTTTCCGCTCAGCCCATCACCGAGTGCTCTGTTACTCCTGAGTAGAGGGGTAGAGGCGACGTAGCTTGATCCTGGCGTCGTCTGTGGTGAACCTCCAGTCGATCTTGCCGCCCTCACTGTTGCGCTGCTGCTGCCAGGCATAGACCTCCGCCTGCAAGGTCTCAGAATCGGGCACTCTTCTGTCCAGGCACTGACGGCTGAGCACCGACAGCTCTATCTCGGCCATATCCAGCCAACTGCCGTGCTTGGGGGTGTAGTGCACCTCCAGCTTGTCCGCCAGCCTCCTGTGGCGGGAAGACCTCGTAGAGGGAGGCGGGCGAGTGGGTGTTGAGGTTGTCCATCACCAGCACTATCCGCTCGGCCTGTGGGTGTCGCTCGTCCACCAAATCCTTGATCTCGTGTGCCCAATCTACCCTTGTCCGGTGCTCGGTCACGTCCACCCACCGCCTGCCCATAAGCGGCTCCGAGGGCAAGAACAGGTTGGCCACCCCTTCTCGCTCGTATTCATAGTCTTGCAGCTCGGGTCTCCCCGGCTTCATCGGTAGCACCTCTCGGGTGTCGCGCAATACCTGCTTACCAACCTCGTCCATACACACCAGGGGATGGAGCGGGTCGTAGGGACGGGTGTACACCTCCAGCACATCCTCCATCCGCCACACGAACTCCGCATTCGCCTGTGGAGGGATGCACCACTGCTTCCTCAGGTGCGGCCTGAGCTCGTGTTTTCGAGCGTCCTACTCACCGTCTGGTATGAGACCGAGCCCACGGTCTCAAGCTCCACCACCTTGTCGGCCAAGAGCCGCAGACTCCAGCGCGCGTGCCCCTCCGGTGCGCACTACAAGCCAGGGCGATCAGGCGGGCCTCAGCCTCACCATCGAGCTTGCGCTGGTACTCCCTCCTCGGTGCCCGTCGGTTGAGGGCCGCCTCCAGCCCCTCTTCTACGTATTGCTTGCGCACCCGCGAGATCGTCGGCTGGCTCACTTCCACCGCCTCCGCTATCCGCTCATCCACCCAGCCCGGTCCTTCCTCGCTCTGGTCGGCCTTGAGTAGTATCCGGGCACGAGTGAGCTTTCTGGCGGGAGCTGTGCCAGCGGCTATCAACTGCTTCAGCTCGGTGCGTTCCGGTTCTGTCAGGATGATGGGATACTTCTTCATAGTGACCACTAGCATACCCAGCACCCATCGGAAGAATCAATTCAGCCGTGACAGAGCTCTAGCGACGAAAGTGCGGCTTCGTCTGGACTCAAGCCATCCCGGTCAGCCCCTCTGGCAGACACTCGCTCACGCCCCGTGAATAATCCGGGCTAAGAGTGCTGGGAGTGCTCTCTACAGTGGATGCATATCTCGAAGGCCCCCCACAATAGGCAAGGAGTTGTGTGGACACAGCCAGGCAGGCTGAGAGCCGGGATGTGGAAGTACACGGCGATGTGCCGCAGCTCAGGCGTGGGGTAGCTAAGGACCGCCGTATCAGTGTGGAAGATTCCCGGATGCGTCACGGCAGAAAGAGCCGAAGTCGCCTCTTCGATGACTACAAGCGGCACGCGTTGCGTGAACTGGACACTCAGCTTGTGCGTTCAGCTGCTTTCACCCCCGCTAATGTCTCGGAAGCCGCTGCTGCAGACGAGGTCGTTAGCGACCTTTGTAAGCGGAAGGTTGACCTGTCGGAGCTGCATATAGACCGAGGCTATCTCAGTAGCAATCCTGTGAGGGAGCGTACATCAGGACTCGAGGTGTACTGCATCGGGCACTAATACATCCTCACAATCGCAGATCAATGTTCCCACATCCTCACCGCAGCATATACGTCGCATCGCCCCGGGCGCATCGGCGTCGAAGACGTGGATCGGGAGGCCGTTGTCGCGTGCCAACAACGCCGCGGACTGGTCGAGCGCCCGCACGTTTTGCTTCACCATGCTGCCGCGGCTGACACGACTGTAGCGTTGAGCGGACGGGTCTTTCCGGGGATCGGAGGTATAGACCGCGTCCGTGCCGCTCTTCGCCGATAACAGAGCGTCCGCGCGAAACTCCAGGGCTCTCTGCGCCGCGGGGTAGCCGGTCGTGACGTAGGGATTGCCGTTACCGGCGGCCAGTATCACTATGCAGCCGTGCCCCGGATGGCGTATGGCCCGCAGGCGGATGAAAGGCTCGGCGACGGTATCCACCGGAATGGCGGTCGTCACGCGCACATCTGCGTCGCATCCGGCCTTGAGCACCCCTCGCAGCATCACGCTGTTGATCATCGTGCCCGTCATACCGATGTTGTCGGCCTCGGCACGCTCGCCTTTGAAGATGTTGCCGCCGCCTACCATCACCCCTACCTGTGGATTCCCAGCCCGTATACGTCTATCACCTCATCGGCTATGTGGTTGAGCGCATCCGAGTCAAATCCCCAGTCCTTATCTCCGGACACGGCGCCGCCGCTCAGTTTGACAACGATGCGGTTATAGCGCACGCGTAATCCTCCTCGAAGGGCCCGACTCGCAGCCCCATCCGTAAACGTCCTTCGTGGTCGTCCCCTCCGGCCGGGTGCGCTCGTCGCGCCGTTGCGTCAAGACGGGTGGTGACCGGACAGCCAGCTCAGACCTGAGCAGATCGGGCCCGCACCAGCTATGTGGTCGCCTCATCCGGGCTGCTCCCTGCCTCCACCTCAGTCGTAGTGCTTGGCCCGCATCCAAAGCGCGCGAACGGGCAGTCTCGGCCTCCTGACGACGTACACCGGCAGGTCGTCCTCCTCGGGCATGCAGTACCTGCAGGTGATGGTGGATGCCCGCACTACGCTGGCGTAACCCTCCTCCAGGTCCGCTCTCCTCTCGCCCACGGTGATCAGCACCTCACCGCCGCACCTCCCCGGCCCCCACAGGTAGTAGCTGTTGTGGCCGCTGATCGCGGGAGGCAGATGATGGCGAGAGCCGAGGAGGTTGAGGGCGCTGGCCTCGCCGTAGTTGGCGGTGAAGATGCAGGCCCTGGAGCGCTCGGAAGGGGGCAGCCGCTCGTACACTCCGGCCACGGTCGCGGTCATCGCCTCCCAGCCGAACCGGTCCCCCAGGTATTGCGGGAACACCGCCCGCGCTTGCTGCCCCGCGGAGGCGTTGCCCACGCCCTACCCTTTATAGCCGATCGTCGGTCCGAGAGCTCGTCCGGCCCTGGGGAAGGCTGGCGGGGGCCGACCGGATGGCCCCAGGCTGGGAGGTGAACGAGATGACCCACAGAGAGGAACAGCCACAGCCGAAGGATCTCGATATCGTCGAGCGCATCTCGACCACCGGACGCACCGCGCAGGGCATCGCGCCCGACGCGCGGGGCGAGCACGCCCGGGTCGAGCGGAGCCACAGGTTGGTTTCCATCGCTCACCGACGCATCGCGACGTTTGACGCCGGTCGCCGCGTGGTGATATAGTCTCTGCACACGATATAGTTTCGCGGGAGCTCGGGCGAGCCGGGCTGAGAGGGCGGACACAGATCCTCCGCCGACCGTTGGAACCTGAACCGGGTAATGCCGGCGCAGGGACGAACAGGAGTCATCCGTCGGCCGCCGGTATTACCTCCGGCGGCTTTTTGTGTTGCTCAAAGGGAGGCACGATGACCACGACCGAGGCGACCCTCACGCGGAGGCTGTACTCCTCAGCTCGGGAGATCCGGGAGCGGCAGCTCCGTCACCCGTTCGTCCGCGCCTTGGGGGAGGGCACTTTGCCCGAGGAGAAGTTCGTGTACTACATCACCCAGGACGCGCTCTTCCTGGACGAGCTCGCCAGGGCGTTCGCTTACGCCGCGGCCAGGACCGGGGACGCCGGGGACCGCGCGAAGTTCGCGGAGCTCTTGGAGAACACGATCCACGTGGAGCAGAGCCTGCACCGATCGTACCTCTCAAGGTACGGACTCTCGGATGAGCAGGTCTCGAACGTCCAGATGGCTCCGACCAACTACGCCTACACCCGCCACATCCTGTACACGGCGGCTTGCGGGTCGGTCGCGCAGCTGGTCGCCTCGATACTGCCCTGCGCCTGGATCTACGCGGAGGTGGGGAGACACTTTCGAGATCTGGGGCTGCCGACGGAGGACCACGCTTACCGCGACTGGCTGCTCGTGTACGCCTCGCCCGAGTTCGAGGAGGTGGGCGAGTGGCTGCGAGGGGTGCTCGACGAGCGCGCTCCGAGGCTCGACGGGACGGAGCTCGGGCGGCTGGAGGAGATATTCTTCACGAGCTGTCGGTACGAGTGGATGTTCTGGGAGATGGCGTGGCGGGAGGAGCGATGGTCGGTATAGCCTCTGGGCTGCACGTACTGACGGACTCCCTGGAGGTGGCGAGGGCGGCTATCTCGGGGGGTGCGTCGGTGATACAGCTCCGAGAGAAGGAGGCCTCCACGCTCCGGATGGTGGAGGTCGGAAGGCACCTGCGGGAGCTGACCCGGGAGGCCGGGGTGGCGCTGGTGGTGAACGACCGCGTGGACGTGGCGCTGGCGGTGGACGCCGACGGGCTCCACGTCGGGCAGGACGACATGCCCGCGGGCCTGGCCCGCCGCCTCGTGGGATCCGACAGGATCCTGGGGGTGTCCGCGACGTCCCTCGAAGAGGCTGTGCGGGCGGAGCGGGAGGGCGCGGACTACCTGGGGGTAGGGCCCGTGTTCCCCACGAGCAGCAAGGCGGATGCCGCCCCGGCGATGGGCCTGGAAGGGCTGAGGGCCATCACGGCGCGGGTGTCGGTCCCGGTCGTGGCGATAGGGGGCGTCAACGCGGAAAGCGTAGATGCGGTTATGGCCGCGGGCGCGGCCGGCGTGGCGGTCATCTCCGCCGTGGTGAGCGCGCCGGACGTGGAGGAGGCCGCTCGCCGGTTGAGCGAGCGCATCCGGTTGGTTGGAGGGGAGGCCGGGCGATGAGGCGTGCGCTCACGATAGCGGGCTCGGACTCCGGAGGCGGGGCGGGGATACAGGCCGACCTCAAGACATTCCAGGCGCGCGGGGTGTACGGGACCTCGGTCGTCACCTCGATCACTGCACAGAACACTCTGGGGGTGAGCGGCGTCCACGATGTGCCCCCCGACGTGGTCGCGGCCGAGATGGACGCGGTGCTCTCCGACATCGGGGCGGATGCCGCGAAGACCGGGATGCTCTCGAGCGCGGAGATCGTGGAGGTGGTGAGCGAGCGCATCCGGAGGTGGGGTGTGGAGCGGCTGGTGGTGGACCCGGTGATGGTCTCCAAGAGCGGCGACCGGCTGCTCCAGGAGGACGCCGTCTCCGCGCTGCGGGAGAGGCTCCTGCCGCTCGCACTCCTCGTTACCCCGAACCTGCCCGAGACGGAGGAGCTCGTGGGGCACCGCGTGCGGACACGGAGGGAGATGGAGGAGGCGGCGCGAGAGCTGGCCGATCTGGGCGCGCGCAGCGTCGTGATCAAGGGAGGGCACTCGGAGGGCGAGCCGGTGGACCTGCTCTTCGACGGGCGGGGTTTCACCGAGTACCCGGCCGAGCGCGTCCACAGCCGGAACACCCACGGCACGGGCTGCACGTTCTCGGCCGCGATCGCCGCCGAGCTAGCCAAGGGCACTCGGGTGGCCGAGGCAGTGGCATACGCCAAGATCTTCGTCACGGAGGCGATCAGGCAGGCGCACGCGATCGGACGCGGCCACGGGCCTGTGAACCACAACCCAGAGCTGATGTCGAAGGGAGAGACGAATGACGACCGCTGAGAGGGATTACGGGTCCATCGTGGCGGGCCTGCTCGAGCGGATCGGGCGCGAGAGGACCTTGATCCACCACATCACGAACGTGGTCGTGACGAACGACACGGCCAACCTGACGCTCGCGCTCGGCGCGCTGCCGGTGATGGCCTACGCGCCGGAGGAGGTGGGCGAGATGGCGGCCGCCTCCCAGGCGCTCGTGCTGAACATCGGCACGCTGTCGGGGGCGGAGGTCGAGGCGATGCTGATCGCGGGGCGGTCGGCCGCTGATAGCGGGGTGCCGATAGTGCTCGACCCCGTGGGCGCCGGCGCGACGCGGCTGCGGACGGAAGTCGCGCTGCAGCTGCTCTCCGAGCTCCCGATCACAGCGCTGCGGGGCAACCGCGGCGAGGTCGGCGCTCTGGTGGGAGCCGGCGAGGTGCGGGGCGTGGAGGCGACGGGCGCCGAGGACCCGTTCGAGGTGGCTAGTGCCGCCGGTGAGCGCTTCGGCGTCGTGACCGCAGTGACGGGCCCGGTCGACGTGGTCGTGGGAGGGGGAGACGCATACGAGGTGCACAACGGCCACCCGCTGCTTGGCGCGATCGCCGTCGTCGCCATGCAGCCCGAGC
>CADDYR010000231.1 GCA_902810765.1 Chloroflexota bacterium | reverse complement strand
GTGGCGGGCGGTGTGCACGAACGGCAGCGCCTCCTGGGACGGCGCCTCCAGCTTTCGGGCTGAGGTCGTGGCCGAGACCGGCGGCTTCCGCTCGAGGTGCGAGGAGGTCGCGGTGCCCGAGCACGACGCGGGCGAGAAGGCGGGACATCACTGGGGCGTCATCAACGAGTTCGTCCGCTGCGTCCGCGACGGAGGCGTGCCCGAGACGAGCGCGGCGGACAACATCAAGAGCCTCGCGATGGTGTTCGGAGCCATCCAGAGCGCCCGCATCGGGCGGGAGGTCCGCATCGAGCTGTAGAGCCGCCGATGGCGGCGCAGCCGAAGCGTCGGACGGGGGGGGTGACGCCTCGAAGGCGCGAGGGGAGGATATGCTGGGAGCGCGCCGGGCCGAGGCGAACGATGCCCCGGCCATCGCCCGCATATACAACCAGGGCATAGAGGGACGGATGGCGACCTTCGAGACACGGCTTCGCACGCCCGAGGACGTTCGCGCCTGGTTCGATGGGATTCACCCGATCGTCGTGGTGGAGGATGAAGACGAAGTCGTAGCCTTCGCCTGCGCATCCCCGTACCGCCCCCGGCCGTGCTACTCGACGGTCGCCGAGTTTTCGGTGTACGTGGCGCGAGAAGCGCGGAGACGCGGCGCGGGTAGGCTGGCGATGGAGTCGCTGCTCGATGCCGCGCGGGAGGCCGGGTTCCATAAGCTGGTCTCCCGCGTGTTCGTGGAGAACGCGGCCAGCCGGAGTCTGCTGCGCGCGCTCGGCTTTCGCGAGGTCGGCGTCTACGAGAAGCACGCACGGCTTGATGGCGTCTGGCGCGACGTGGTGATCGTGGAGCGGCTCATCCCCGACAACATCACCTGATACCAAATCCGGGCGATCATACCGATTCCGGATGAACACATATCCGACGTCATGAAGGAGCCACCGGGCGCTGTCATTCTGGGTCCTTCGCTCGAGGATGAACTCCGCGAAGATCTGGAAGGGAGCATCGCAAAGCCTCCTGAGCAGATTCTTCGGCCCTTCGGGCCCCGTTCAGGAGCCTTCGCTCGCCATCCTTCCGGATCCTGCGTTCAGGACGACGAGGGCTGGTAGCTCAGCGTGACTGCGGATGAGCACCCACCCGGATTCGAGATCACTCCGCCCAGGGCATCGGCTTCGGCGGGGTGAAGCTGGAACACACCTCGACCCAGCCCCCCGAGCGCACGGACTCGGTCACCGCGCAGAGGATCTCGACGACGTGCGCTGCCTGCTCGCCGGTCGCGCGGTGGGGGCGGCCCTCCTGGATCGCCATCGCCATGTCCTGCACGCCCCTCGCCCACTCGGGTCCCGGGTACGGCTCGCGGACGAGCGGCACCGGCTCGTAGGGCTCGTCGAACTTGCCCGCCTCCACGTCGGCGTTGAAGCTCTGCCAGTTCGAGAGGTAGATGTATCCCTCGTCGCCGTGCAGCTCGATCCCCTTCTGCTTCGTCCTCTGGCTCACGTAGAAGTCGACGGTGAGCCTCACGAGGACCCCGTCCTCGAGCTCCACGACCGCTATCACCAGCTCGGGCGTCTCGATGTGGAACGGCCTGCCCTCCCGCGTCCGCCGGTCGGGGTAGAGCACCCTGCCCGCCGCGAGCACCCTGCGCGCGGGACCGAACCAGCACGTGAGCAGGGTGAGCGGGTACACGCCCACGTCGAACAGCGGGCCGACGGCGTAGAACGACTCGGGCTCGGGGTGCCACGACTCGATGCGGCCCCAGTTGACCTCCGCGTAGGCGAGGCGCACGGTCCCGGCCCGCCCCTCTCTGATGAGCTTCCACGCCGTCTGCTGCGCCTCGCCCAGAAAGGTCGCGGGCGAGCACCCGAGCCTGAGGCCCTTCCGCTTCGCGAGCTCGACCACCTCGCGCGCGTCCTCGTAGCTCAGCGCGAGCGGCTTCTCGCTGTGCACGTGCTTGCCGGCCTCCAGCGCCCGGGTGATCACCTCCTTGTGCGCGTGGTGGGTCGTGAGGTTGACCACGAGTTCCACCCGGTCGTCCGCGAGCTGCTCGTCCGGGTCGGCGTAAGCCCTGACCCCGTGGCGCTCGGCCAGCGCCCTCGCCCGCTCGGGGATCTGATCCGCCACCCCTACGAGCTCGACCTCGGGGTACGCCTCTATCTGGCGCGCGTACTGGGCCGCGATGTTGCCGCACCCGATGATGCCTACTCCGATCCTACCGTTCGCCACGTCCATCAGCTCCTCGTCGCTCCGTCCTTCAGGAACAGCTCGATCACCGGCACGGCCACCGGCGGCCTCTGCACCGGGAGTCGCAGCGTGAGCGCACCCTCCTGCCCGGCCATCGTCGTGTTCTGCGCCTGCTGGTGGGGGTCTATCTCGAGCATCCCGATCTCCGAGCCGTCGTTCAGGAGCTGAGCGTACTCAACCCTGCCGGCGAGACCATCGAGGTGGACGTGGCCGAACGGCCAGGCGAACAGGTGCAGGTACAGCCGGTTCCCGCGCTGGGTGTAACGGCAGTCGGGAGGTGGGGTGAGCTCGCTCGCGGTGCAGCCGTAGATCGAGCGCGAGTGCAGCCTCATCCACTCACCGATGCCCCGCAGGCGCTCGATGGCCTCGGGTTGGAACTCTCCGCGGGCGTTCGGCCCCACGTTCAGCAGCATGTTGCCGCCCTTCGAGACCGAGTCTATGAGCATCCTCACGAGCATCTCGACGGGCTTGAAGTCCTTGTTGTCCCTGTCGTACCCCCAGCTGCCGTTCAGCGTCTGGCACGCCTCCCACGTCACGCGCTGCCCGCCGACCTCCATCCAGCCGCGCGGCTGGTACTGCTCGGGCGTCACCACGTCCCCGCCGATCTCGAGCCGGTCGTTCAGGATGATGCCCGGCTGAAGCTCGCGCACCATCGCCGCGAGTCGCTCGGAGTCCCAGTCCTCCCTCCCCTTCCCCCGTGACCAGCCCCAGTCGAGGTGCGAGTACGAGAAGTCGAACCACATTATGTCCACTTTTCCGAAGCGGGTGAGCAGCTCCCTCGTCTGGCCGTGCAGGTACTCCCGGTACCTGGCTATGTCGCGGTCCTTGTTCGCCTCGCGGAACTCCACGTCGTCGCGCATCGGGTGCAGGCCATCCACGGGGAACTCGGGGTGGTGCCAGTCTATCAGCGAGTGGTAGAAGCCAACCCTGAGCCCGCGCGACCTGAAAGCCTCGACCATCGGAGCGAGCACGTCGCGTCCCCAGGGAGTGTTCGTGACCTTGTAGTCCGTGAGGTCGCTGTCCCACAGGCAGAAGCCGTCGTGGTGCTTCGTGGTCACGACGAAGTACCTCATCCCGGCGTTCTTCGCCTCCTCCGCCCACACGTTCGGATCGTACAGGTCGGGGTAGAAGTGGTCGAAGTACCTCTGGTACCGCTCGTCCGGGATCCTCTCGCGGTTCTTGACCCACTCGTGGCGGGCGGCGAGGGAGTAGATGCCCCAGTGAATGAACAGGCCGAAGCGGGCCTCGGTGAACCAGGCCGTGTCCGTCCGCTCGCTCCGTTGCGCCATGGGTTACCGGTCCTTTCTTCCATATCGAGGGGGCGACTCCCCTCCTAACGATGCGACGGCCTCACACGGGCTGCGGGTCGGGCATCGCCTCGAGGTTCCTCAGGCTGGTGCGCACGTCCTCGATCGAGTCGCGCGGGTTGTCCATCTCCACGATGTACCACTGCGCGCCGGCCTGAGCGCAGGCCGACAGTATGCGGTCCCACGGCAGCACGCCCTCGCCCACGGGCACGTCCGTGGGGTTGTCCCCTGCCGACATGTCCTTGACGTGTATCAGGGGCAGCCTGCCCGAGTACCTGATGGCGAGGTCTATCGGATCGAAGCCGCCGTACTGCGCCCAGTACACGTCCAGCTCGAGCTGGACGAGCGCGGGGTCGGTCTCGGCGGCGAGCGTCTCGTACATCGTCGCGCCGTCGAGCTGACGGAACTCGAACGAGTGGTTGTGGTACGCGAACGCGAGCCCGTCGGCCCGACACATCTGCCCTATGCGGTTGAACTCCTGGGCGAGCGCGCGCACCTTCTCGACCGAGTCGCGCAGGTCCTCCCGCACCGCCGGGACGACCGCGTACTCGCACCCGAGCAGGTGCAGCTCCTCGAGCGTCTGATCCGTCTTCTGGGTCAGCTGCTCGAAGGGGGTGTGGGCGGCGACCGCGCGCAGGCCCAGCTCGTCGAGCGTCCGGCGCAGCTCCTCGACCGGCACGCCCCCGTACCCCGCGAACTCGACCGCCTTGTATCCGATCTCGGAGACCTGTCGGAGTGTGCCGACGAAGTCCTGAGAGGTACGGTCCCGGACTGTGTAGAGCTGAAGGGCTATCCTGTCCTTGTCCATCGCGTGTCGTCCTTTGATACTCATCCGAAGGGCGCCCGTCTGGAGCGCCGCCCCATAGCTTATACGACCCCGGAGCCCGCGCACAACCGACCGGGTGATGGGATCCCGTGCGGGTGCGTGCGGGGAGACGCCATCGGGGCCGGCCCTGTGGGTCCTGGTACCCGCCCGCCCCCTACTGTCCGGGCTTCTGCGAGGCGCTGAAGAAGTCCGACAGCACCTGTCTGGCTATCGGCGCCGCGATCTCGGAGCCCTCCCCGGCGTTCTCCGCCAGCACCGCGACCGCCACCTGTGGCCGGTCCGCCGGCGCGTAGGCGTCGAACCAGGCGTACGGCAGCTTGTTGTCCTGCTGGCCGGTGCCGGTCTTGCCCGCCACCGGCACGGGGAAGCCCTTGAACTTATCGGAGGCCGTGCCGTAGGGCGCCTGGGTCACCGCCTTGAGGTCCTGCTTGATCGCCCGCAGGTCGCTCTGGCTGATCGGGGCGTGCCCGACCACCTGGGGCTTGTACTGCTTGATCACCTTGCCCGTGCCGCCGCCCTGGACGATCCGGTTGACCAGCTCCGGGCGGTAGATCGTGCCCCCATTGGCTATGGTGGCGTAGACGTTCGCGGCCTGCAGCGGCGAGACCAGCAAGGCGCCCTGTCCTATCGCGAGGTTCACGTTGTCTCCCGGACCCCAGTACGGATAAGGCACGCCGGGACCCGGCACCTGCCCGGCCGCGTTGACGACGCCGTCCGTGCCCGGATACTGGCCGAGCCCCCACTTGCGCGCGTACTTGCTCAGGTAGTCGTACTTCTTCTGGTACAGCTTCAGGCCGACCTGGTAGAACACCACGTCCGCGCTGCGCACGAGCCCCTCGTTCAGGTCCAGCCAGCCGAAGCCGGGGCGATACCACTCGTACCTCGTCTGCCCGAGCTCGTTCCAGTAGCCGGGGTCGTAGAAACGGCTCGTCGGCTTGTACACCCCCGAGGTCAGCGCCGCCGCCATTGTGATCGGCTTGAACGTGGAGGCCATCGGGTAGACGGCTCCGGAGGCCCGATTGATCAGCGGGTAGTTGGAGGACTTGCTGTTGAGCCTCGCCCACTCCTGCTGCGAGATACCGAGCACGAAGTCGTTCGGGTCGTATGTCGGGTGGCTCACCATCGCGAGTATCTGGCCGTTGTTCGGGTTGATCATCACGATGCTGCCCACGTGGTTGCCCAGCGCCTGCTCGGCCTTCTTCTGCAGGTTGATGTCTATGTTCAGGTAGATGTCGTCGCCGGGCTGCGCTTCCTTCTCCTTGATCATCTTGACGACCGTCAGGTCCGGCGTCGTGATCGCGAGCTTGCCTCCCGGCGTGCCGTGCAGATACTGCTCGCCCCAGTGCTCCAGTCCGGCACGGCCCACCACGTCCGAGGGCGAGTAGCCCTTGTACTGGGCCTTCTTGAGGTCGTCGGCGGTGATCGGGCCGACGTAGCCGAGCACCTGCGCGAGCGCCGTGCCCTGGGGATATACGCGTCCGGGCCGTCCCTCGAAGGCGACGCCGGGCACCTGCCCCAGCTGGGAGCGCAGCTTCTGCGCCTCGCTCTGGGACAGAGACTTGATCGGGATGAACCAGTCGGAGGGCTTGCCCTTGTACAGGCCCTTGATGTAGCCCGCCCTCAGCCCGAGCGCCTTGCTGAGCTTCGAGAGCACCTGCTTCTCGTTCCTGATCTGGCCGGGGATCACCCCTATCTGGGGGATCGTGCCGTCTATGGCCAGGGGCACGCCGTTCCGGTCGTAGATCGCTCCCCGCGCCGCCTCGTACGGGAACATGTGGACCAGCTCGTCGCCGGATAGGTCCTTGAAGATCAGGCTCGGCGACCACTGCACCCGCCAGGATCGGCCGTCCCACACGAGCGGCATGAGGTTCTTCTGGGCGATCTCTCCCACGAGGCGGGTCTGCATCGTCACGTCGAACGGCACCCGCACCAGGCCGCTCCTGATGTTCCCCACCTTCGACGCGCCTTTGTCGAGTCCTGCGTCCACCTCGGTGATCGTGGCCATCGCGCTGATGTTCTGGTACCGCTCGACGAAGTACTTGCGCGAGTACCTTGCCTGCGAGTCCTTCGAGAGCAGCTTGTACATGGCGCCATAGTGCCCGGAGGTCCAGCCCTTCAGGAACTGCTGGGCGGTCCTGAGCGGAGAGCCGGACGGCGCGGCGGTGGGGGTCGGGG
>CADDYR010000230.1 GCA_902810765.1 Chloroflexota bacterium | reverse complement strand
GCCCGTGATGAGCGCGAGGAGGCACAGAATCAGCAGGGCTCGCGTGAGCCTACCCGCCATACGCCGCCTCCGACCTCTCGGGCTTGGGCTTCCGCCTGAGCCAGGCCGGAGCCCACCAGTTCCAGTCGCCGATGAGTCGCATCGTAGCGGGCACGAGCAGCGCCCTCACGAGCGTGGCGTCGAGGAACACGGCGAGCGCCACGCCGAGCCCGAGTGCCTTGACAAGCACGATCTGCGCGGTCGTGAAGCTCAGCGCCACGACCACGACGATGAGCGCGGCGCTCGTAATGATCCGGCCCGAGCGCTCCAGCCCCGCCGCCACGCTCGCGGTGTTGTCGCGCGTCCGCTCCCACTCCTCCCTGACCCGGCTCAACAGAAAGACCTCGTAGTCCATCGAGAGCCCGAACAGCGTGCAGAACATCAGGATCGGGAGGGTCGTCTCGACGTAGCCCAGGGGCTGGAAGCCGAGCAGACCGCTCAGGTGCCCCTCTTGGAATACCCACACGAGCGCGCCGTAGCTCGCGAGCAGGGACAGGGCGTTCATGACGATCGCCTTCAGCGGCAGCACCACCGATCGCAGCATCACGGCCAGCACGACGTAGGTGGCGAGCACCACGACGAGCAGAGCGATCGGGAACTGCGTGTACATCGCACTCACGACGTCGAGCACCTCCGCCGCCGCTCCGCCCACGCTGATCTCGAGCCCATTCGGAAGACGGGTGTTGCGGAGCTTCTGGACTATCCGCTGCGCCCGCACGTCGTTCCACGCGTAGCTCGTGTCCACCTGCATCAGGGTGATGTGCCGGCTCGTGGTCGCACTCAGCACCGCCTGGGCGTACCGGTCCGGCACGTGCCGGGGGTCCCGATACAGCAGCTCGTACTGGTCCAGGGTGATCCTGGGATCTATGTTCACGATGCCCTGGACCGACGTCACCCCCGGCTCGCGCATCGCCGCCCTCGAGAGCGCGTACAGCACCCTGAGGTTCTCGGGCGAGGTGATGTCGTCCGGAGAGCGCACGACGACGAGTATCGGCAGGGAGCTGCCCGTGGGGAAGTCGTGGATGATCTGCTCGTACGACACGCGCGAGGGAGCGTCCTTCGGGAGTATCGTGGGGTCTGGCGATGAGAGGTGCACGTTCCGGAACGGCACGCCGAGCAGGAGCAGGACGGATAGCGTGGGCAAGAGCACCGCGACGGGATGGCGCATCACCCAGCGGGAGAGAGGCCCCCAGAAGGGCCTGTCCCTCGTGAGGGGCAGGCGAACCCTGAGACTGTTGATCCGGTGCCCGACCAGGCCGAGGATCGCGGGCAGGAGCGTGAGCGCGGCGATCACCGATACCCCCACGACTATCGCGCCCGCGATGCCGACCGACCGCAGCACCATGAACCCGAAGCTGATGAGGCCGAAGATGCCGATGAGCACGGTGACTCCGGAGAAGAACACCGCCCTGCCCGCGGTGGAGGCGGCCGCTGCCACAGCGTCCTCCACGGATCGGGACCCCAGCTCCTCGCGATAGCGGCTGGAGATGAAGAGCGAGTAGTCCACCGCCAGGCCCAGGCCGAGCATCGTCGCGACGTTCATCGTGAAGATAGACATGTCGGTGAGTCGGGCGACGAGCGCGAGCAGCCCGAGCACGACGGCGACGCTGAACCCGCCGATGACGATCGGCGTGGCCGCCGCCACGACGGACCCGAACACGATCAGCAGCGCCGCGAGGCCGATGGGGAAGGCGATCATCTCGGCTCGCCGGAGGTCCCGCTCGCTCGTGCGCTCGACGTCCGAGTCGAACACGGGGCCGCCTCCCAGCACCATCTCGAGCGAGGTCGGGCGGAGCCTGCGCTCGATCTCGGGGAGCAGGCCGAGCGATTTCTCGGGCGAGACGTTCAGCCCGATCAGCTCGTAGGCTGTGTGGCGGTCGCGGGATATCTGCGCCGAGGAGTACGTGTGATAGCTTATGCCGGAGACGTACGGCAGCCGGGCGACGTCTGCGAGGGCGCGGCGCACCTGGGAGATGAACTCGGGCGAGGTCGCGGTCAGGCGGTCGCTGTGGAAGGTCACGACGAGCGTCGTGGGAGGGACTTGCAGCTCGCGCTCGAGCGTGCGGTTCACGCGCTCGGCCTCGAGCTGGCTGGTCGTGAACCCTCCGACTTCGAGGGCGTGCGAGACGTCCAGCATGCCGGGCAGCGCGGCGAGCGCGACGACGAGCCAGGCCGCGATCACCCACCAGGGGTGCTTGCAGCAGGACCTGCCGATCCGCCCGAACAGGTCGTCGCCGGGGCCTCGCTCACCCGCTCGCTCCATACCCTATTCTAACGTCGGCATCGCAGGGCGCGCCCTTACCCGTCGGCCTTGATCCTGGTCGTGAGCGGGAGGGCCGAGCGCCCCACCTCTCGGTCAGAAGCTTCTCCCTGGAGACCGGCCGTGGACGACCCGTCGCCACCTGGCGGGGTTGGATCAACACTTCCGAAGAAGGTCGCGGAAGATGTGTAGATCCTCCCGTGCGTAGTCCGCGAGGTCCGGGAGAGCGAGTGCCTCGTCGAGCTTGAACCACGCGTAGCGCTGGCCCTCGGTCAGGACGAAGTCCTCGTCGGGCGACGGCCACTCGCAGTAGAAGTCGTGCCATCGGGTGCCGTCGGCGTAGGTGCCGCTGCGCAGCGACTCGACGCGTGCGGGATCGAGCGTCACCCCGAGCTCCTCGCGCATCTCTCGGAGCCAGGTGGCGAGGAGGTCGCCACCGTCCTCGGGCTCGCAGCGCCCGCCGAAGAACGCCCACCTCCCCGGGTTCGGCGGAGCGTCGTCGTCCCGAAGATGCAGCAGCACCTGGTCCGAGGCGACGTGGTAGAGGAAACCGACCGCGACGTCTCGCCTGCCCATGCGCCCAGTATACAGCCGCGCAGGCCCGTAGGATCGCTCGATCTCTTGTCCCGATGGTGGCATCTGCAGCACGGCGGCACGCGCCGGGTTAGAATACGGGCGTGAAGACTTCACCCATTGAGCCGCTCGCCGAGGTGCCGGTCTCCTCGGTCGTGGCGGCGCTGCCGAAGGCCGACCTGCACGTCCACCAGGAGTGGGCGCCGCGCCTCGACCGGGTGCTGGCGCGGCGAGAGGGGAGGCGCCCGTTCGACTGGCGCGCCCACGTCCGAAGGCTCCTCGAGTTGCCGCCGGGCATGGATCGCCTGGGACGCATCTTCGACCTGGACGCATCCCTGCCTCCCACCGGCGCCAGCGAGGACGACCCGGAGACGGCGATCGCGGTGTGGGCCGACATACTCGAGGAGGGTGCCGCTGACGGCGCGGTCCTGATCGAGGTGCGCTTCGGCGTGACAGACCGGGCGCTCGCCCGCCCGGACTTCATGGCTCTCTTCCGTGAGGCCGAGCGGCGGGTGCGGGAGCGCTACCCACGACTGCGCGCCGAGGCCATCGGTTACATCGGCCTTCGGCCCGATCCCGCACGCCTTCGGGAGGCCGAACGCCAGATGGAGACCTGCCTCCGGGCCGCGAGAGAGGGGCTGGGTGGGGTGGATTTCCGCGTGGACCCCTACGACGCGGAGGCCGATCCTGCGCTCTGGTCCGTAGCCTATCGCTCGGCCGAGCGCGCGGCCGACGCAGGGCTGGGCATCACCGTGCACGCGGGCGAGTACTCCACCGCCAACCTGGAGGCCGCCCTGCGCGTACCGGGACTTCGCCGGCTCGGCCACGCGGTCTACGCGACCGAAGACCCGCGGCTCCTGGAGTCCCTGGCTCGGAGCGGCGTCGTCGTCGAGTGCTGCCTATCCTCCAACGTGGTCAGCGGTGCGGTACTGTCCTACGAGGAACATCCCATCAGGCGGTTCGTGGAGCACGGCATCCCCGTAACGCTCAACACAGATAACCCCATCAGGGTCTGGACTACGATCGGTCGCGAGTATGCTGTCGCCTCCGCGCTCGGCTTCGGTCCGGATGAACTGTTCAGATTCACCCTGAACGCCGTCAAGGCTTCGTTCATGACCGCCGAGCGCAGGGACTCGCTGCTTCGGGAGCTGCGGGCTCGGTAGGGGGCACGAGGTCGTTACCACCCGGCACACGACTGCAGATCTGCTGGGTGTATCCCAGCCAGCAAGTTGCCATTCTGAGCCCTTCGCGGAGTTCATCCTGAGCCCTTCGCTTCGCTCGAGGGTAAACTCCGCGAAGGACCCGAGAGCCTGCCCTGAGCGGAGCGAAGGGGTAAACTCCGCGAAGGATCGGGAGGTGCGGGTGCCATGTGAGAACTGGCAAGGGATTCTGAGGCCCTTCGGGGCCTCAGAATGACAGGCAAGGGCGGGAGGCAAGATGACAGGTTAGGAGCGAGCTCATAAGGTAAGCTATGCACGGGTGGCCTCCGAACGATGGGTAGAGGTGAGGTGCTGGTGTGGGAGAGCCGGATGAGCTTGCACGATGGGTTATACCAAGTCCGGGTAATGGGTCTGTCATTCTGAGGCCGCAGGCCGAAGAATCTGTCCTCAGACTCTGGAGCGTTCACCTTACAGATCCTTCGTCTGCGGCTCAGGATGACAAGGGTAGGTGGCACAGGACGACGATGGGTAAGTGCTTACCCGGAGTCCGTATTATCTGTCCGAGCCCGTCCGGCCCTGTTTGACATAGGTCAAGGGGGGCGTTCGATGATTGACCTGAACTGCGACGTGGGCGAGAGCTACGGCGCGTGGCGGATGGGGCGGGACGAGGAGCTGATCCCGCTCGTCACGAGCGCGAACGTCGCGTGCGGCTTCCACGCGGGCGACCCGGTCGTGATCCGCCGCACGGTCGAGCTCGCGCTAGCGCACGGGGTCGCGGTCGGCGCTCACCCTTCCTACCCGGACCTACAGGGCTTCGGCCGGCGCTCGATGCATCTCTCCGTCGAAGAGCTGGAGGACACGGTGCTGTACCAGGTCGCGGCGCTGGAGGGCGTTGTGCGGGCGTGCGGAGGGGAGCTCCACCACGCCAAACTGCACGGGGCGCTGTACAACGACGCAGCGGTGGGCCTCGAAGTGGCGCTGGCGTGCCTCCGGGCCGTTCGGCGGCTGAGCCCGTCGCCGCTCGTGTACGTGCTCGCAGGCTCGGAGATGCTCCGGGCAGCGGAGGAGCTCGGGCTGCGAGCGGTCGAGGAGGGTTTCGCGGACCGCCGATACAACCCCGACGGCTCGCTCGTGAGCCGGAGCCTGCCCGGAGCTCTGATCACCGATCCGGAGGCCGCGGCCGAGCAGGCGGCCGGGATAGCCCTCCGGTCGCGGGTCGAGACCGAGCGAGGCTCGATCGAGGTACGGGCCGGGACGCTCTGCGTGCACGGCGACAACCCCTCGGCCGTGGGGATCGCCCGCGCGGTCCGGGAGCGCCTCTCGGCCGGGGGCGTGGAGCTCAGGAGCCCCTGACCGCTCCGCCCGGGCGCGCCGAGATCAGTCTGATGAAGCCCCGCCAGAGCCTCTCCTGGTGCTTGATCTCGAAGCCCGCGCAGCGCACCAGATCCGGGATGCGGCGGTTTGGGCGGTCGCCGTAGAGCAGGGCCGTCAGTGGCGTGAATAGGTCGGCGATCAGCCCGCCCGCGCCCTTGGGGCGCACGAACTCGAGCAGGAGCAGTCGCCCATCGGGCCTGAGCACGCGCCGGGCTTCCTCGAGGCCGCGCAGGGGATCCGGCATCGTGCCGAACACGAACGTCGCGGCGACGGTGTCGAAGCTCTTATCCGGGAGCTCGAGCCTTTGAGCGTCCATCACCCTGAGGTCCACGTCGCGTCCGAGCCGGGCCGCACGTCGGCGGGCGAGCGCGAGCATGCGGGGCGAGAGGTCGACCGCGGTCACCTCGACCCCCTCGGGGTAGTAGGGGATATTCTTGCCCGTGCCCACCCCGATCTCGAGCACGCGCGGCCCCTTTGCCCGCTCCCACAGTCGCTGCCGCCACCGCGCCCAGTACCGCTGCTCGGCGCCCTCGTCCAGCCGGTCGTAGACGGGAGCCAGGCGGTCGTAGCGATCCCGGAGCGCGGTGGTGTCTCTCTTCACGCCCCGATTATACATTCTTCTTGGCCGGAGTCTTGCTAAGAGGCTCGGAGTAGACGTCGCAGCGGGCGGGGCACTTGAGCGCCCGCCCTCGAAACGGAGGGGTGTGGCATGATAACCCGAAGGGTCATGGATCTCGCCAACAGTCAGGGCTGGCTGGGGAAGGTCGACAACGCGCTGAGCCAGGCCATCCACGGAGCGCTCGAGGCTATGGGCCCGGTGGGCACGGGGGTGGGCGACTTCCTGCACGGCACCTGGCTGGGCCACCCCCTGCACCCGGCGGTCACGGACCTGCCCGTCGGCGCGTGGACGACCGGGTTCGTGCTGGACGCGCTCGACGCGGCCTCGGGAGACGACAGCTTCGCGCCCGCGGCGGACCTCGCCCTGGAGGTCGGGCTCGCGGGCGCGCTCATCTCCGCCCTGTCGGGGATGGCGGACTGGAACCGCACGGACGAGCCCGCGCGGAGGCTGGGGCTCGTGCACGGCCTCCTGAACTTTGGAGCCGTCGCGATGTATACGGCCTCGCTCGCGCTGCGCTCGAGCGGTGCGAGCGAGGCCGTATAC
>CADDYR010000229.1 GCA_902810765.1 Chloroflexota bacterium | reverse complement strand
CCCGACAGCCCCTCCTCTCGGAGCGCGGCCGAAGGCGCACAGGGACCGGGCACCTTCCGAGCCCGCCTATTGGACGAGGTGGCCGCGCTCCGAGAGGAGGGGCTGTCGGGCATAAGGGTGGCGGCGCGCTGAGCTCGCCGTGTCCGGTCGGATGGCATCGAGCCTCGGCCATCCCTCCCGTTTGCACAGCCCGGACGGAGGTGGGACAAAGTGCGGCCTGGAAGGGGGGCGTGTTGCCGGAGAGGGTGCTGCTGTTCGTGGGCGGGCCGGAGGTGCAGGTGGCGGTGCGGGACCTGTTCACGGGCGAGGGGTTCGAGGTGGTGGAGGCCGTAAGCCTCGAGGACGCCCGAAACGCGCTTCAGATCCACCAGGACATAGGGGTGCTCGTGCTGGGGCGGGACGCGCCGTCCGACAGGCAGACGAGGGATCTGCTCCGGAGCTGCTGCGAGCTCGTGGGGCTGTGCGGACATATTGCCCATCCCCTTCGAGGCCTGGGATCCCCTGGATGTGGTGGGGAGGGAGCTCGGGAGCTGATGCCGTATGGCCCGCTCTTACGAGTCCTCGCACCCTCTTCCACGCGCCTGGTGGCCCAAATCCGGGTCGCAGCTGTGTTAGGCTTGGAGCGACGCACACCAGAAGAGAGCGGGTATGGAGCACACGAGCCGGGTGGACCGGCTACAGAGCGGGGCGTCGCTCGGAAGCTACCTAGGGGAGATAGCCCGCGTGCCCCTCCTGAGCCGACAGGAGGAGGTGGAGCTAGCCCGAAGGGTGGAGGAGGGGGACACCGAGGCGAGTGAGAGGCTCGTGCTCTCCAATCTCCAGCTCGTGGTGTGGGTGGCGAAGCAGTACGCACGCGAGGGCCTGCCGCTCGAGGACCTGATCCAGGAGGGGAACCTGGGGCTGATGCGGGCCGCAGAGAGTACGACTGGAGGTTGGCAGCAACCCCACCATGCCCTCTTGATCGAACCTGTCGGCCTTGCGATTGATCGTGCGCTCGCGCTCGCCGGTCTCCCCGTACAGCACCACCGGACGGATCAGCTCGTACACCATCTGTTCGGGCCACTTCGTTAGCAGGCGCAGCTGCTCCCAATCCTCGGTCCGCTCGACGCGCTGCCTCTTCACCCTCGGCATCTCTACCCCTTCTCCAACTCACCTGGCTAGGAGCTGCTCGATCACCAGGTAGATCAGGAACCCCACGAAGAACAGCACCGACCCCTGGGCCGTCTCCCCGTGCTCGTGCGCCCTTACCAGCAGTTCCTCGGTCACCAGGTACATGAACACCACCGCGCCACCTGCGAGCACCGCAGCCAATATGACATTGGAGACCCCGCCCAGCACGGCCACGCCCAATCCGGCGCCGAGGGTGGTGAGCAGGGCCAGCAGAAACGGTATCCCTACTACGAGCCAGCGCGACGCTTTCCCCAATGAGGCCGATACCGATATGCTCGCGAACAGGTACTCGATGGCTATGGCGATGCTCAACAGCGCCCCCGTCTGACTCCCGGAGACGAACCCGGCACCGATCACTATGCCGTCCACCAGGTAGTCCACCCCGGTAACACCTATCAGGCTCGCGGAGCCGATGATGCCGCCTCTGCCGCCTGCGGACCTCTCGACACGCTCGCTGGCCCACCTGAGCGCGAACATCACAGCTATGCCCAGAGCGAAGCCTATGATCGCGTCGAGGGGGGAGCGGTGCAGCACCTCCGGTACCAGCTCGATGGCGGCGGCGAACACCACACCCGCAGCGAAGTGCTGGATGGCGCTGGTCAGGCGAGCGCCGGGCAGCTTGAACGCGGCGATGCCACCTGCAAGCGTGGAGGCCAGGAGCGGGATCACCGTGTAGATTAGAGCCGTCAGCAGCATACCAGGCGCTAGGCTCTCTCATCGCCTTGCGCTGCCTGTGCCCTGGCTATCGCAGCTTGTGCAAGCTGCGTAAATCGCTGTGCCTCTACATCTCCCTCGGCTTCCACCAGCGTGCCCTGTCCCTCGACGGTGGTGTAGACCACCTTGTCCCCGAACGCCGCCCGCATACCCCGCCTCACGTGACCTATCGCCACGTCGCACACCATCACGCTCCGGTTGCCCTTGTAAGTACACATTCCCATTTCCTTCCGCTAGCTTCTTTCCCTTACGCCTATCAAGCGCGCAGAGTTCATAATCACGGGTATCGAGGACAGCTCGTGGAGTAGTGCCCCCGTTACCGGCGAGAGTATGCCCGGTATCGCCAGGCCCACGGCGACGGCCAGCACCCCGAGAGAGAACACCAGGTTCTGGCGTATCGCGCTCATAGCCTTGCGCGAGAGGGAGAGCAGGTGCGGCAGCTTCGAGAGGTCGTCGGAGAGCAGCGCTATCTCGGCGGTCTCTATCGCTACGTCCGTGCCGCCCAATCCCATCGCCACGCCCACGTCGGCCGTGGCCAGCGCCGGGCCGTCGTTCACTCCGTCCCCCACGAAGGCCACCCTGTGCCCTCCCGACTGGAGCCGCTTGACGATCTCCACCTTCTCCTGGGGCAGCACCTCGGCGTACAGCTCTTTGATGCCCAGCTCGGAGGCTATGCGCTCGGCGGTGCTCCGGTTGTCTCCGGTGACCAGCACGGTGCGTATCCCGAGCTTGTTCAGCCGCTCGACCACACCCCCGGACTCCGGCCTCAGTCCGTCCTGCAGCACGAGCAGCCCTGCGGGCTCTGTTCCCGTAGCAATGGCTATGACCGTCCGGCCCTCGGAGGCCAGCTCGGAGGTGCGAGCCTCAAGCTGACCATCTACCGGGACTCCCTGCTCCCTGAGCAGCTGCGGGCGTCCCAGCACCAGCCTGTGGCCGTCCGCACTCGCGCTCACCCCCATCCCCGGTAGCGCCTCGAACCCTTCCGGATCGGGAATGGATGCACCTTGGGCCTCCGCAGCGCGCACCACTGCCCGTCCCAGAGGGTGCTCGCTGTACTTCTCGGCTGTGGCCGCCAGGCGCAATAGCTCGCTCTTTTCCAGACCGTTCAGCGGCAGCACGTCCACCAGCTCGGGCTCCCCGTAAGTGAGAGTGCCGGTCTTGTCGAAAGCCACCGTGTCCACCTTGGACATAGCCTCCACTGTGGCTCCCTTCTTGACGAGGCTACCCCTAAGGGCTGCGTTGCCTATGGAGGCCACCAGAGCGGTGGGGGTGGCGAGCACCATCACGCACGGACAGAAGACTATGAGGATCGTGATGGCTCTGAGTAAATCTCCGCTCCACCACCACACCCCGGCCCCGAGCAGGAGCGCAGCGGGGGTGTACAACTTGGCGTAGCGGTCGAGCACCCTCTCTATGGGAGCCTTCTGCTCCTGCGCCTCCTCCACCATCCGGCGTATCTGCCCCAGCGTGGTCTCCTCGCCCACCTTGGTGGCCCTGATCTCCAGCGCTCCGACCTCGTTGAGCGTGCCCGCGTACACCTCGTCGCCCGCCTGCTTTTCGACAGGCACGCTCTCGCCGGTGATCGCCGCCTGGTTGATCGAGGCCGATCCCGAGAGTATCTCCCCGTCCACCGCTATGCGCTCCCCCGGTCGCACCAGCAGCACATCTCCCGCTACCACCTGATCGAGCGGCACCACCACGTCCTGGCCGTCGCGCCTGACGGTTACTCTGTCCGGCAAAAGCTTCGCCAGCGCCTCCAGCGCGTTGCCCGCGCGCGCCGATACGATCTCCTCGAGCATGCCGCCTATCAAGAGCAGCACTGCAACTACAGCAGCCGCCGAGTACTGGCCTATGGCTATGGCGGCAATAGTGGCTATGGACACAGGGATGTCGGCTGTGAAGTCCCGCTCGCGGATGCCCTGGATAGCCGACCACCAGATGTACACCGAGCCGACTATCGCCGAGGCGAAGTACAGCGGAGTGCTCGCCTGGGACGCCTCGTTCAGCCCTGCCGGGTCCTGGATCACTGCGGCGATGAGTAGTACGAGGCTTACAAGTGTGAAGATGGTGCCGGGGTCAAGCAGGAACTCGCGATATCTGCCCACGAAGGTCCTCGTGCCCCGCACGCACGTGGCGCACGTCGCCTGGGCTCTCTCTAGCATCCGCGCCTCCTGCCTGCGTGATTGTTCATTTGCTCAGCTAACTCCTCCAAAAAACTCTAGGAGTACGGGTGGTCGGGGATGGCCTGCCGCACGTGGTCGGCGTGGTACTCGGCCTCGCGGAACAATGCTCCCACGTGATGATCGTCGAGAGAGTAGCGGATGATGTTGCCGTCTCTGGCGGGCTTCACGAGACGCCGGTCGCGCAGGAAGCGCAGCTGGTGGGACACCGCCGACTCCGAGACTCCGGTTATGATCGCAAGGTCCCGCACGCACATCGGGCGCCCTGTTAGCGCGTACAGTATCCGCGCGCGCGTGGGATCGGAGAGCGCGTCGAACACTCCGACCACCAGATGGAGCATCTCTTCGGGCATGGCTGCCGCCCGTGCGGCCTCCACTGCCTCCGGATCTATCGCCTCCGGTACCACTCGTTGTGCCATTCGCCCCACCCTTACCTGAACGTTTGCTCAGATAGTGGCGCGGAGTCTAACTGGAAGTCAAGCTTTCGGCTGCCCATGGCGTTGTGAATCACCTGCGAGCCGGCGCTCAGACCCGCGCTCTTTAGGACTCCGGAATACTGCCCACATGCGTACGCTATGTCTTGGCGAAGTGTGGAGGGTGAGCACAGACAGGGTGGAGAAGCTCGCGAGCTACCTGCGCCGGCCGGTGTCGCTCGACGCGCCACTAGGGGAGGAGAAGGCGTCGCGAGGGGAGCTCAGGAGGCGCACCGACGTCTCGATCCCCGTGCTCTCCGGGCGCTACACAGAGGACGAGGCGGTGATGGCGCTCGTGAGCGGAGCCAACGACTACGTGATGCTGCGGGGCCACCACCGGGAGCTTGGATGCCCATCCCGGGCGCGGCGTGCACAGGGGGTGGGCGGTCGCCTCATGGGAGGGTCCTGCGATGGTGGGAAGGGGCCGCGGTGGTCGCCCCGCTGTTGAGTGCGAGGGGGTGCGGGGCTGAGGTTCCTCTCGGACCCGGCCCCGGACGCCGGGTAACAGCCGATGGAGCCCGTCGGGCGATGGAGTGCCGGGCGGCGATAACGCATCCGACGCCACCCGTGGCCGCGTATGCTAGGAAGTAAGGGGAGCGGTGTCGATGCGCCACCGGCGCACGGAAACCGTAAGGAGAGTAGCTTCAGGAGGTGCAGGATGTACCGAGCGATCAGGTTCGCATCCGCCCTGCTCACACTGCTGCTGACCACAGGCTTGGCCACCAACGTCCAAGCCGCCACCCACTCCAGAACCGTCACGGTCAAGATGGCCGAGCAGGGGGAGGGGCACTACGTGTTCAGCCCGGCCAACATCACCATCCACGTGGGCGACACCGTAGTCTGGAAGAACACCACCGACACAGTGCATACCGCCACGGCGGACGACATGAGCTGGGACTCGGGGGACGTGGAAGAGGGCCAGACCTTCTCGCACACCTTCAGCCAGGCCGGCACGATCCACTACCACTGTCACTACCACAGGGCTATGGGCATGGTGGGTACCATCACCGTGCTCACAGGGCCCGCGATGCCGAGCACGGGAGGTGGCGGGATGTCCGGCTCCGTCCACGCACCCGATCTGCTGTTGGGATCCTTCATCGCCGCCTTGCTCGTGCTGGGCGCGCTCCTCGTGCGCGCCGGAAGGGTGTAAGCTCCACTGCGCCGTAGACCTCGGCCCGCCCCCTTACCGGATCCGGCGCTGCGGTTCGGCGGGGAGCGGGCGCCGAAATCCTTGATCCTCCTCTATACGGGAGGTGAGAGCAGTGACTCGAAATGGTTCTTGTGTGATACCTCCGGTAGTCACGTCCTGGAGATCACGTGGAATCGGCCTCGTGCGCCTCGCCTTCGGCGTCGTCTGGTCCATCGACGCTTGGTTCAAGTGGTAGCCCGGATTCCTTGAGCACCTGCCGGGCCAACTCACGACCACCCTGGCTGAGCAGCCCCACGCGGTCAGGGGGGGTCGTCAGCGTGAACCCCCACACCTTCGCGACCGTCGACGCCGTCGTGGAGACGGTCATAGCCTTGGCCCTGCTCCTGGGAGCTCTCACTAACCTCACCTGCGTGCTCGGGGCAACGCTGTCGTTCTACATCTGGTCGACCGCGGAGGGGTTCGGCGGACCGTACGGGGCGCACTCACTCCACGGACATAGGCACGTCGGCCATCTACGTGCTGCTCTTCTTCGCGCTGCTGCTGACCTCCTCTGGCCTTCACCTCGGTCTGGACCGGTATCTGAGCCCAGCGCTCGGTCGTTGGGGCTTCCTGGCCTCGGGACCGCTTCGGTCGCAACCCGACCCCGAAAGACGGGAGTGATGGAGGTTTTGGTATGGCACGGAGGAATTTACATCTTCTGCTCGCGCTCCTGTCCCTCTTGGCGGCCTGCGGACGGAGTGGAGGCGAGCACACGGCCGGAAGCTCGCCCACCAAGGGCAGGAAGGGTCAGGGGCAGCAGATCGTGGTCACCGAGACCGACTTCAAGATCACGATGCCGAAGACCCTCAGGGCAGGAACGGTGACCTTCGAGGTCGAGAACAAGGGCAAGGTC
>CADDYR010000228.1 GCA_902810765.1 Chloroflexota bacterium | reverse complement strand
AGGGTTCGTGTTCCTCCCGCGCGGAGTCGAGCACGGCTACACGATACGGAGCGACGGCCGAGTGCGCCTGATCGTCGTGACCTCGCCTCCGAGAGGGGCCGGCGAGGGCTGGGGCGGCTTCGTGGGCGCTGTTTGGCCGTGTGCTAGCCTTCTCCGGACAGCAGTCGGTAGCCCACCCCGGGCTCGGTCAGGAGGTAGCGCGGGTTGCGGGGGTCGGGCTCTATCTTCTTGCGCAGCCTGGCGACGTACACGTGCAGGTAGTTGTCCTCGCTGCCGTACTCCGCACCCCACACCTGCTGCAACAGCATGCGATCGGTCAGGACTTTGTTGGGATGAGCGACGAACACTTTCAGGAGGTCGTACTCCGTCGGGGAGAGGTGCACCTCACGACCGTCCGTGAGCACGCGCCTGCGCTCCAGGTCCACCTCGAGCTCGCCCGTTCGGAACACCGATGCGCTGCCCTGCGCCGGATGCGCCGCGTGCCGCAGCTCCACCCTGACGCGAGCCAGCAGCTCTTCGATCCCGAAAGGCTTCGTCAGGTAGTCGTCCGCCCCAAGGTCGAGCGCAGCCACCTTGTCGCGCTCCTCGCCTCGAACCGAGAGGACCACGATGGGAGTGTTTGCATGGGCACGGACGCGCTGGATGACCTCGAACCCGCTGATGTCCGGCAGCCCGAGATCGAGCAGGATCAGGTCGGGGCGGTAGGACAAGTGCTTCTCCAGGGCCTCGGCGCCGGTCTCGGCGGTCTCCACGCCAAACCCGTGGTAGAGCAGATTGGTCCGCACGACCCTCAGGATCGCCCTCTCGTCGTCGACCACCAGGATGCGCGCGCCGGCAGGATGACTCACCGGACTCCTCCCGTGGTAGACGTGGCGGGCTCCGCAGGTACGGACAGGGGGAGCGTGAACACGAAGCGCGCGCCACCACCATCCACGTTCTCCGCCCATATGCGGCCGCCGTGCGCCTCCACCAACCCCTTCGCGACCGCGAGGCCCAGCCCGACACCCCTCGATTGCCGCCCGGAGCCGGGGACACAGTAGAACGCGTCGAAGACGCGGGTCAGCGACTCCCGAGGGATCCCGATTCCGCGGTCCTCGACCTCGACACGCAGCTCGGAGCCGATGAGGCGCGCGGCGATGCGGATCTCGGTGCCGGGCGGAGTGTACCTGGCAGCGTTCTCGATCAGGTTGGACAGCACCTGATCTATCTGGACGTAATCCAGCGGGACGGGCGGCAGGTCCTCTGGAACGCTCGTGCTTACCCGATGCCTCTCGGTCACGGACCTCAGTCGGGCGAGCACGTCATCGATGAGCACGCTTACGTCGTGCCAGCTCTTGTCCGCGCGCAGGCTTCCGGCTTCCATCCGAGAGAGGTCCAGCAGGTTGCCGACGATGAGGTTCAGCCGCCTCGCCTCCTGCTCGATGGCCTCGGCGAACTCCTGCCTGGCCTCGTCAGACCAACGCACGTCCCTCTGCTGCAGGCTGCCGGCCGAGGCTATGATCGAAGAGAGCGGGGTCTTGAGCTCGTGCGAGACGGCGTGGATCAGCGCGGTCTTCAGATCGTCGGCCCTCCTGAGCACCTCGGCGTCGGTCGCCTCCCGTCTGAGCCTGTAGCGCTCGACAGCCAGCCCGATCTGGGTAGCCACGGCCGACAGGAGGCGATTGGAGGCTGCATCGAAATCTCGCTCCCCGGGTGAGGACAGGAGCAGTAGCTCGCCGACCCTCCCCTCCCGCGCCGGGACCGGGACAATGTAAACGTCATCGCGCTCGCGCGTGCCCCTCGAGCCTTTGGACGGCAGCACCACCCTCGTCCACCTCGGCTCGGAACCCTCACTGAGCACTCGCAGGGGCGCGTGCCGTCCCTGGCTCGCGAGCCTGCGTGCCTCGAGCTCTCCAACCGTGGCTCTTACGGTAAGCTCTGAGCCTCCCTCGACCTCTACGATCACGGCCGCGAGCCGTAGCTCTCGGCGCAGCCGCTCGGCCACGTCGTGCAGCGCACGGTCCAGGTCGGGGTCGCTCAGCAGGCGGGCGACGTCGTACAGGACCACCGCCTCCTTCTCCCTCTGCCGAGCTTCCCTTGCCCGCTGCCGCTCCCTGCCCGTCAGCTGTCCGGTGATGATCGCCGTGATCAGGAAGAAGATCAGCGACACCCACTCCGCCGGATCGGAGACCGTGAGGGTGTGGATCGGCTGGACGAAGAAGAAGTTGAAGGTGAGGAAAGCCCTATGGAGGCGACTATCGCGGGGCCTCGACCGAACCCGATAGCCATCGCGAACACCGCGAGCAGGTAGAGTAGGGAGATGTTCTCGACGTGGATGCGCCGCTCGACGAGACCGATCACCACGCTCACGAGCGCGACCGCCGTCAGCGAGGTCAGGTAGCCGATCCACTGAGCACGCACGAGCCCGCGAGTAAGCATCATCATACTTGTTGTGCGAGCAGCTCAGGCGACCCACCACTTGGCATCGCCCTGGCTGTCGCCCGAATGCCTGCCGTTCTCAGCCGTTCAACTGATTGTAGCCCATAGGGAGGTGCCGGATGTGATAGAGGGGGAGGGCACTTACCCACCCTCCCCCTCCGGGACTCGTCGCCTCGCGATCCGGACTAGCGGGTCCGCACGGTGGCGAGCATCTTCTTGAACATCGGCATGAAGTAGCTGAGGTCCTTCTGGTCCTTCGTGCCGAGCGTCACCACCCAGCCGCGGTTGCCCTTCGTCCACAGGGCCTGCGTGATCTGGGTCTTGCTGCCCTTGATGTGCCAGCGGATGAGCCGGCCCTGAGTGCCGTCCACCTTGACCTTGCCGAGCTGCTTCACGCCGCCCTGGGCGACCTTCTTGATCTGACGCACGCTCAGCTGCAGGTACGTATCCGTGTCCACGAAGCTCGGGACCTGCTCGCTCACGACGTTGAACGTGCCCAGGTGGCCGCCCTTGACGTACAGGAACTCGTCACCCTTGGAGGTGCCGATGCTGACGCCGCCCTTCTTGGTCGGCTTCCATCCCTTCGGGTAGGCGATGGCGTACGGAAGGCTCTTCGAGGTGAACTTTTCCCAGCCCTTCGGGACCTTGACGTTCGCCTGGATCGGCTGCTTCGTCGGCTTCTTGGCCGACTTGGTCTTGGTCGGACTGGCCGTGGGCTGAACTATGGTCGGCACCGCGGTCGCGGCCACGGTCGGAACCGTAGTGGCGGCGGCGGTCGGGGCGACCGTCGTCGTGGTGGCGGACGGGCCGGAGGTGGCCGTCGCCTTGCTCACGGCCTGGGTCGGAGCGCTCGTTGGCTGCTGCGAGGTGGACTGCGTGGGGGCCTTCGTCGCGCCCGGCTGGTTCGCCTGCCCACCACAGGCGGCGAGCGCCACTGCGGCCAGCGCCGTCGCGACCACGTATCTGATCCTGGTCCTGTCGAACAAGTGTTATCCTCCTGTCGAATTGCGTTTACGCATAGAAGTGGCTGAGATTTCAGGAATCCGGTCCATTATGCCCGACGATATGCGAAAACGGTAGGCACGGCTCGTCGAACGCACGCAACTCTGCTGCCCGGGCGTTACTCGCCGGGACTTTGGCCGTGGCAGCGCCCTGCCGCGACACGTCGCGGCCCCGAGCTTGCTGAAGCGCCCTCGGAGACGCAAGGAGGTTTCGATGCGGGAGACCGAGCTGTTGCGTGGTCTGAGGTCGGTGAGGCGCTTCTCGGAGCGCGAGATCCCGATGGACGTGTTGACGGACGTGCTGAACTCTGCCAGGTGGACGGGCTCCTCGAAGAACTCGCAGCCGTGGGAGCTCGTCGTCGTGCGGGATCGCTCCCTGCTCGGGCAGCTCTCGCGCCTGGGCATGTACGCCGGGCACCTCGAGGGAGCCCGCGCCGCGGTGGTGCTGGTGATGGCCGGGCCCGGCACGGAGTTCGACGAGGGGAGGCTCGCGCAGAACCTGATGCTCGCCGCGTGGGCGCACGGGGTCGGCTCGTGCATCGCCTCGCTGTTTCCCGAGGAGAACGCGCGGCGGGCGAAGCAGCTGCTCTCGATCCCGGACGACCGGCGCGTGCACACCGCGATATCCCTCGGATACCCTGCGGACGAGGCCGCGCGGCGCCTGAGCTCCTCGCCTCCTGAGACCCGCTCGTCCGTGCCCGCGGGCCGGCGGTCGCTCGAGGAGATAGTGAGCTGGGAGACCTACGGCCGCCGCGCCCCGTGAGCTGTCCGGACCGGCCTCGGCGCTCCGGCTACACGTGGACGACCTCGGCGGGCTGGCCGCTCTCGGCCGAACGGTACGCCGCCTCGACCACCTCGACGGCTCTGAGGCCGTCCTCGCCGGTGGCGTGCGGCGGACGTCCCTCTCTAATCGCCGCCACGAAGTCCTCGATCATCAGCTCGTCCGCGTCGTCGCCCCATCCGAGCTGCACCCCCCGCACCAGGCTGTTGCTGTACAGGTTGGAGTGCTGGGCGGTGTAGTCGAACGTGGCTATCCCGTTCGTGCAGCTGACCTGCATCGTGACGTCGCCCCACGTGGGGAAAGCCTTGTTCGGGCGCGACCACGACGGGTCGAGGTTCGCGAACGCGCCGCTCGAGAGCGTCATGATCAGCAGGCCGCAGTCGTCCACGCCGAGGCCGGGATAGAAGCGCGTGTCGGCCTGGGCGTACACCCGCTCGATTTCCTGCCCCGTTACGAAGCGGATGACGTCGGTGACGTGCACAGTGTGGTCGGTCACCGCCCCGCCCCCAGACAGCTCCTTCTGCACGAACCACCCGCCGGGGTTGGTGCCGCGGTTCGTGCCCCGGATCATCAGCACCTCGCCGAGCTGCCCGCTCTGGATGGCCTCCCGCAGCCCGAGGATCGCGCCGGAGTGGCGCACCGGAAACGCCGTGCCCAGCAGCACCCCGGCGCTCCGGCACGCGTCCACCATCTCGCGCGCGTCGGCCGAGGTGGTCGCGAGCGGCTTCTCGCACAGCACGTGGCGTCCTGCCCCGGCCGCCCTGGTGGTCAGCTCGCAATGCTTCGCGTTCTCGGAGCAGATCACGACGCCGTCGGCGGTGCTCAGCGCCCTGTCCAGGTCGGGCTCGAAGGACGTGCCGTACTCGGAGGCCTTCTCTCGGCCGCGCTCGGGGTCGTCGTCCCACAGCACGGCGATGTCGGCGTCGGGGCTGTTGTTCAGGGCGCGGGCGTAGGAGTCGGCGTGCAGGTGTGCCGAGCTCAGGATCCCGATCTTCAGCCTGTTCTCCGTGGTCACTTACCGTCTCCTCCCAGCTCGATCGCCCTGCCGTGGGCGGCTGAGTCGAGCACCGCGATGGCTATCCTGAGCGCCTCGAAGCCGTCCTCCGGCAGGCAGCGCGGCTCGGGGCCGCCGTCGAACCACCTCACCCAGTCGGCGTCCTCGAGCGCGTAGGGGTCGCTCTTTCGGTTGGACGAGATCGGGATCTCGACTCCGGGACCGGTCCGCTCGCTGCTGCGCATCTCGAGGGTGAGGGGCCTGGTTGTCTGGTTGTCCGTGCTCACCACGCCGTCGGATCCCGCGACCTCCAGGCTCGTCCGGAAGCCCGCCGGGTAGCACCAGTTCCCCTCGGAGTAGGAGATGACGCCGTTCTCGTGGCGGAGGCACACCATCGCGCCGTCGTAGCCCGGGCGGTTCGCGATGCGCTGCGCGTACACGCTCCTGACGGGCCCGAACGTCCAGCGCAGCCAGTCGAGGTCGTGCACCATCATGTCCACGACCACGCCGCCGCTCCACTCGAAGTGGGCGTACCAGTCGTTCCAGGCGTGGGGGTAGATGGCGCCACGCGTGCACCGCGCTACGCCCGGCCGGCCCAGCCTGCCGTCCAGCACGAGCTGACGCGCCTGGGCGTACTCGGGGAACCAGCGCACCACGTGCCCGACCGCGAGCTTCGTGCCCGCCTTGCGCACGGCGTTGATCATCGCCTCGGCGTCCCCGAGCGTGCGCGAGATGGGCTTCTCGCAGAACGCGTGCTTGCCCTCCGAGGCCGCGAGCTCCACGTACTTTCGGTGCCAGGGCGTGGGCACCGTGACCACGACGGCGTCGACGTCCGGGCGAGCGGGCAGCCGCTCGGGGTCCTGCTCCACCTGGGCTCCGATGTGCCCCGCGAGCCTCTGCGCCCTCTCGGGCTCGATGTCGGCCACCGCGACGACCCGTGCGCCCGGCATGCGGGACAGTATGTGCGCGTGGTAGGAGCCCATGCCTCCCGCGCCCACTATTCCTATGTTTGCCAACCTCCACTCCTTCGATCTGACGATTGCCCGAGCCGGTGGAGCGTCAGGCCGAGGCGCCCATCCGCCTCATCACCCCGGCCACCTGCTGTCCTATCCTCGCGACGTAGCCCTCTATGTCGCCCTGCTCCTGCTCGGTGGGGAAGACCTCGGCGGTGAGCGGGCCGTCGTACCCGGCGCCCCTGAGCGCCTCGCCCACGGCCTCCCAGTCGACGTCGCCCGAGCCGATGTCCACGAAGCCCTTGAGCGTGCCGACATCCCGGCGGAAGTCCTTCAGGTGGACGCGACGGACCAGCCCGCCGAGTATCTCGATCCAGTGCTCGGGGTAGCCGTACAGCAGGATGTTCCCCACGTCGAAGTACACGCCGACGCGG
>CADDYR010000227.1 GCA_902810765.1 Chloroflexota bacterium | reverse complement strand
GCAGGAGGTGGAGGTCGAGCTCGAGCCCCCATCGGGATCGCCCTCCTTCACGGGCAGTGTGTACATTGACGACGTCTTTATGAAGGGCACGACCGACTCGGTGACCGATGCCAAGTCCCCTGCGAACTCGCTTGCCCGCTACGCCTACGACTTCGACGGCTCATCCCACAACGGCAACTACACCACGACCGTCTCGAGGCCCGACCAGGGAGGGGTGTTCCGGGACACTCGGTACCAGTACAACCGGTACGGTCAGGTGACCGAGGTCACCGATCCCCTGGGGGATGTGACGAGGGCGGGCTACGACGGATACCTGAGGCTGACGTCTGTGACTCTCCCTGGGGACACCTCCTCCACCTACGCGCTGAGCTACTATCCCGACAGCAATCAGCTCGAGAAGATAGCCAACCTGCAGGGGGAAACCTCGAGCCGGGGAGCGAACACCGCCAACGGCGACACCTACTACACCGTCGGCACCTTCGACAGCTACCGCGACGGCACATCCTGCCCCTCCTGCACGGTGTTCGACGCTGCCGTGTACAACCCGGACGCCACCACGGGTGATGTGACCACCGCCCAGTACAAGCAGTACGCGGTGGGGGCGGACCTGGAGGACCCCACCGTCAGGGGCTGCACCACCACCGGCACCCCCACCCAGACCTGCGGCAAGGCCCTGCACACGGCCAGCTTCACCTACGACTCAGGAGGCCACGGGCTGATCACGAGCGTGACCGACCCCAGAGGCAACGTCACGAGCTACAGCTACGACACCACCACGGGCTACCTCACGGGGATAGATGCGCCTCCGGGCAACGGAGAGAGCTCGGACAGGGTGACCACGATCACCCGCAACACGGATGGGAGTGTTGCGAGCATCACCTATCCCTCGGGCAGGAAGGCCGCCTACACCTACGATCACCTGGGCAGGCTCATCAAGATCGCATACTACAAGCCCGGGAACGTGCTCGACTACTCGATCAGCTACACGCTGGATGCGGACGGCAACCTCACCGCTATGACGGACAAGACGGGCACGAGCTCGTGGACCTACGACGAGAACAACCGGGTGACGAGCGAGTCGAGGACACAGAACAGCACCACCAAGACCGCGAGCTACGCCTACTATCCGGACGGGCTGCTGGCATCGGAGACCACCTTTGACGGGGGCACGGTGAGCTACGGCTATGATGCCGACCTCAGGCTGACCTCCGAGACGGACCCGAGGGACGGGGGCAGGACGATCACCTACACCCTGGACGGCCGCAGCCGAATGACGGCTCTGAGCTACCCGAGCGGGGTATCCGAGAACTACACCTACGACCTGAAGACGGGGCGGGTGACGGAGATAGCTCTGAAGAACAGCAGCGGCACCAAGCTCCAGGACTTAGTGTACGGCTACGGGATCAACCCCGACGGCAGCTACGATTCGACGAGCTATCGAGGCGGGGACGTGACCTCGGTGAGTGAGCTGGACGGCTCGGTGACCACCTACACCTACGACGAGTTCGACCGCCTGAAGAGTGTCGTGAGGACGGGCACTGCTCCCTACAGCCAGAGCTACGTCTACAACGCGAACGACAACCGCACGAGCACGACCAGCGACGGGGTCACCACCACCTACACCTACGATGCGGCCAACCAGCTCATCAAGGAGGTGGTGGGCTCCACCACCACCAGCTACACCTACGACCGGGACGGCAACTATACAGGGGACGGCACGAACAGCTACACCTACGACTCCTCCGGTCACTGGACGGGGGGCAGTGTCAACGGCTCGAACGTGAGCTTCTCCTACGACGGGCTCGGAAGGAGGGCGAGCGCCCAGATAGGCACATCTTCCAGGAAGGACTACTGGTACGACGAGAGCGGGCTGTCCTTGGAGACGTGGGCATCGGGAGACGTGATCGTCTACCTGAGGACTCCATCCGGAAGGCTGCTGTCGAGGTGGTACTCTCCGGTGCTCGTGGACTACTCGCTCGATGCTCAGGGGAGCGTGGTGGGATTCACCGGTACTGATCAGAGCGTGCAGCACACCTACACCTACAGGCCGTACGGGGAGCTCGACTCCCAGACGGGAGGGCGGTACAACCCCTATGAGTACGCGGGCAGCTACTACGATTCTCAGACTCAGCTGTATCAGATGGGGGCTCGCTACTACTATCCCTCAACAGCCCGCTTCACCCAGCCCGATCCTGTGGGAGGCGGCTACGCCTACGTCTCCGACAACCCAGTCAATATGGCTGATCCCAGCGGATTGGCCGCGTGTGTTCCTGGCGAGGGTATGCAGTGCTACGAAGGTGGTCTCGGGGGCGGGAGCGAGGTCATAGGCGAGGGTGTAGGTAGCAGCGTTGGTGAGCCTGGGGGTACAGTTACCCTGTACCGTGCAGTTAGCCCGGCTGAACTAGCTGACATAGAGGAATACGGTGGTTTCAGGCCAGGGATTGGGACGATGGAGGCAAAACTGTTTACGACATCTGCTGCCGCGGCGTACAGTGAGGGATACAGACTCTATCTGCAAGAGCCGTTTAGGGTTGTATCAGCAACGATTCCTGCGGGATACGCACAGGAGCTCTATCATTTCACCACGGATTTTGGCGTGCCAACTGTGGCAGTCTATCCTGAGCAGCTTCCTACGTTCAATCAACTTGCTCGGATTCGTGTCCTCCCATAAGGTACGATGCGTGGACGGGGCACAATGGACGAGGTAAAGGAGGTACGAGCGCGGGTCTACTTCCTGACACCCGAGGAGGGAGGGCGGAAGGGCCCTATATTCTCCGGATATCGCCCTCCTTTTGACTTCGGGCTTAGGAGCCAGAGTGGTGAGAAGATCTACAATGACTGTATTGTGACGTTGGAAGACCGCGACCAAGTCTTCCCCGGAGAGGAATCCACCATACGGATCAGACCTTTGCATCCGGAACTGCTACAGGGCGTGCTGAGGGTAGGTCTACATTTCAGTGTGACCGAGGGGCCAAGGCGTGTGGTGGGTCGGGGTATCATCACTGAGCTCATTAGAACTGAAGGAGAGTAGTTGTAAACGCCGATCTAGAGGCAGTCGGACTACGACCGGGGGGACGTGATCTCCCTCACCGAGCTCGATGGCTCGAAGACCACCTACACGTACGACGACCTGGGCAGGCTCAGCAGCGCTGTCAGGACGGGCACTGCTGCCTACAACCAGAGCTACCAGTACGATCTGGACGACAACCTGACGAAGCTCACCTCGGGAGGGGTGGCAACCAGTGCTACCTACGACGCGGACAACCAGATCATCTCCTTCTGGGGCACGAGCTACACCTACGACCGGGACGGCAACCTCACCTCCTTTGGGAGCAACACCCTCAGCTACGATGCCTCCGGTCACTGGACGGGAGGGACGGTCAGCTCCAAGAGCCTCGATATGGGCTACGACGGCTTGGGCAGGAGGGTGTACCGGACGGTGGGCACCTCAAGGCAGGACTACTGGTACGACCAGTCTGGGCTTGTGAAGGAGACGGGGGGCACGAACGTCACCTATCTCCGCACCCCTTCGGGAAGGCCGCTGTCTCGGTACGTCACCGTGCCCTACGACTACTCCCTGGATCGTCTGGGCAGCGTGACGATGATGACGACGACGGGACAGGGGAGTGCCGGCACCTACACCTACGACCCGTGGGGCAGCGAGGTGGGCAGTAGCGCCACCACCTACAACCCCATACGCTACACAGGGAGCCACCGGGACTCCTCCACCTCGATGTACCAGATGGGGGCCAGATACTACGATCCCAGCCCCGGAAGATTCACCCAGCCCGATCCACTATCGAACGGTGCGTACAACCCGAAGGGGCACTACCAAGGGGGAAAGGTGAGCCCGACAGATCTCCAGAGCGGCATGTTCGCACAGAACCGGTATTCCTACGTAAACTGCAACCCAGCTAACGACACCGACCCCACGGGTCTGCTGAGCGAGTGCGCGACAGGTGTTATCGACACTCTCGTGGGGATAGCTGGCGTCGGTGTCGGCCTTGTCTCGGCGCCAGAGACACTCGGGCTCGGACTGATTGGTGTGGGACTCGGCCTCGTAAGCTTCGATGTCGGCATGTACGAGACGAAGAAGTACTGCCCAACGATATGGTACCCGTTCGGCCCGTGAGGGCGGGGATGTCACGGTCGTGAGTCGCATGCTCCTCGCCCGGATCTACGTATACGGTGTGCCGGTTGCTCTAGTGGCGATGTTCGTCTTCGCAGCGTTCGTGATCAGGGACTTCCGGCTCAACGTCTACTGGGGTCTCGCGGCCTGGGTGCTGACGCTGAGCAGTGGTGTCTGTGAGCTTACGCTGACGGAGGAAATAGCGACAGCGTACCGGATGAGCCCTGGAGCTATCGGACGTATCGTAAGGCTATTCCAGAACCCTCAGAGGATCAGCGCGCAAGGCGTAGCCCGCGCGGGGAAAGTCCAGATAGCCACCTCCTTCCTGTGGCTGGTCTGGATAGTAGCCGCGCTCCTGACCAGCCACAGCTGATCATCTTCTTCATCCTCGCCCCCTGGCCACACTGCTGTATGGCCTGTTCGGGGCTCGCGATCGGGCGGTGTAGAAAGGGGGCAGGTCGGGGGAGCTTTGGGTGCGGGAGGCGAGGTGTGAGTTCACCCCTCACTGTGCTCAGGCTCTCTCCATCGGGAAGGCCGCTGTCTCGGTACGTCACCGTGCCCTACGACTACTCCCTGGATCGTCTGGGCAGCGTGACGATGATGACGACGACGGGACAGGGGAGTGCGGGCACCTACACCTACGATCCGTGGGGCAACGAGATGGGCACGAGCCCCACCACCTACAACCCCGTGCGCTACTCTGGCTCCTACCGGGACTCCTCCACCTCTATGTACCAGATGGGGGCCAGGTACTATGACCCCTCGACAGCCCGCTTCACCCAGCCCGATCCAATGGGAGGCGGCTACCCCTACGTCTCGGACAACCCTGTGAACCTAACCGACCCGAGTGGCCTGTACCCTGTTACTGAAAGCGGAGAGCCTCTGTCCTATACGACTGTTGGCCAGCTTAACCCGATTCACAGCCCCGAAACCGCAGGCGAGCCTGGGACGCAGGAGCTGCTCAGACAGATGTCCGACGAGGAGCTGCTACAGACTGTCTACAATCCATCGGATGGAAGCTACCTGCGAATCAACATGAGAACCGGAGGACTTGTCAACGGAAATGCCCGTGCTTATGAGCTTCAGGCACGGGCAGCGGACCCAAACAGCTCAATAACATACGATACAGCGGTCCCCTATGTGCCCTATTATAGCGAGCTCATTGAGGGCGGCGGTTGTAGCTTCAGCGCGAGGACACAAGTAGCTACTGCGAGAGGAGAGAGGCAGATGGGTGACATAAAAGTAGGGGACAAGGTTCTGGCCTACGATCAAGACTCGGGAGCAACAGGTAGTTATACAGTCACCGCTGTGTGGGTGCGGAAAGATCGCTCCATCGAATCGTTACGCATAAGCGGAGAATCACTCCAAACTACTGCTGAGCATCCATTCTATACTAAGGAGCGAGGTTGGGTAGCCGCAGGCAACCTAAGGGTTGGCGCCCACGTGCGCAGGATGGATGGCACTTACGGGGTCATCGAGCGAATTAGTCTCCGACTTTGTGGGTAACGGGAAGTGGCTGGTCCACAACTACTGTGAACTCCCGTAGTCCTGGATTTGGCTGGGGGGACAGAACCATGGAGACCGGGGGGCGGACAGGCTCCCGGAGGCATGGCCGAAGAACCTCGATTGTTAGGCAGTTGCTGGCGTCGTAAGTGTGCCGTGGTTGACTGTGTGGCAATCGATTCTTAGCTGTGTCGGTGGTTCTGGGGTGTAACTATAATGAGGAATAGAGATATAATCTATAACCTTCTTCATCTCGTGCTGACTGAGATGCGTAGGCATGCACGGGAGGTGCAGAACCCGCGTGTGCTGGTGCTGGCCGAGATATTCGGGATAGTTCCACTCCAGTTGAAAGAATCAGAAACGCCAGAGGATTACGACGAGATCCTCCGGATGGTAAGAGCCCGGGCGCAACGCTTAGGAGGTGCGAGGTGGCTCGACAATGAGATCCAGACCGCTTCTCGGCTCGGTCTTGCACATGACAGCCGCCAGCAACTTCACAGGCTTCTCCACACCGCTCTAGTCGCCGTACGTGCGGAAGCTCATCAAGAGCGGCGGCTGGAGGGGAGGCCTGTCGAGGTCGAGCGAACTGAAGCCCTGAACGAGAGGCTGTTCTATCTAGCCCACATATTCCATAACGTTCCACTCAAGCTGCTATCAGCCTCTGAGGAACGGCGTTCGTATGACAATGTTTTGAATTCGATTCGCGAGGGTGCCAAGGGATGGAACTACAGCGAGTGGCTGGATGACGCCTTGCGGCGCGCAGCCCAGCTCGCTTCCAAGGCCGACGGCTGACGATTGACGGGGCGATCCGGAAAGCATCATGTCCAAGAACCGGTACGCCTACACGAACTGCAACCCGGTCAATGCCACCGATCCGACAGGGATGTACATCACGTGCTACTGGGTGACCACCTACTACAGGTGCTGGACGACGCCGAACTGGTTCGAGT
>CADDYR010000226.1 GCA_902810765.1 Chloroflexota bacterium | reverse complement strand
CGGGGCGGGTGGCGGCAGGTCACTCTGCCCCGTTGCCCCCTCCCACCTCTGCCGGAAGTTGACCTCGACGTCCGCGACAGCCTCCCCCTCGACCCGGACCTGCACGTCGTGCCAGTTGACTCCCACGCGCAGTGGGTGGCCGTGGGTGTCCCAGCGGTCGCCCTGATAGGTCGTGAGGTCCATGCCGCCGACGAACGCCACCCGACCGTCCACGACGATGGCCTTCTGATGGTGGCAGTGGCTGAGGCGCGCGGTCCTGTCCAGCTCGCACCGGAGGTCTCCCTTGCAGCGCTCGCTCATCTCCCTCTGCACGGATCGCATCGTCCCGGTCGTAGGCTGGAGCAGGAAGGGCGCGCCCGCCCACAGGAGCACGCGCACGGGCACTCGCTGGGCCGTCTCGTTGAGGAGATCGAGCAGGCGTGTGCGCACGAGGTCCGCGGGCTCGCGGCGGGAGAGTGGGATGTCCGGCGTGAGGCACCAGCCGATGATGAACACGTACCTCTGGGCGCCGGAGAGCTCCTCTCGGAGCTGTGCGAAGAATGACTCGCCGTCCACGAGCGGCGTGACGCGGTTGTGCTGGCGCGGCGGGGTCCCGCCGGGGAACCAGCGTGGCTCGTCGGACCACCACTCGCGCCCGGGCCTCCGTCGCCTGCCCGCACGGCTTCGCCAGCGGGCGTAAGCATCATGCGTCCTCAGCAGCCCCTCGAACAGCCCCCGCAGCCTGTGTCTCCCCTTCGGGCCGAGCACCCTGCCTGAGTACACCTCGGAACCTCCTGCCCTGTGACCGACATTCTACACCCGCTCGCAGGCTGCTCGATGGGAAAGGGAGTGCGGGGGAGCGCCCACACGAGCGCGGGCGCGAGCGGCAGTCGCTCGTGCTCTCCTGTTCAGCCCACGAATGATGGGTAGCGGGAGCCGATGCGGCGCTAACGGTTGGTGCGGTCGGCGGGCTCGTCCTCGCTAGGATGCTCCTGCACGCCCGCGGGCGTCGGCCTCGACTCCGCCCTCTCGTGCGCCTCCCACTCCGTGTGGAACACGCCGTCTCTGTCCGTTCGGTGGTACGTGTGCGCGCCGAAGAAGTCGCGCAGCCCCTGGATCAGGTTCGCGGGGAGCTGCACCGAGCGGTACGAATCGAAGTAGTCGAGCGACGCGCTCGTCGCGGGCACGGGCACGCCGAGCTGCCTGCCCACGCTCGCAACGTACCGCCAGTCGTCGTTCAGGCTGTTCACCGCCTCCGTGAAGTGCGGATCGAGGAGCAGGTTGTCCAGGTCCGGGTCGCGCTGGAAAGCCTGCTGGATCGTGTCGAGCAGCTCCGCCCGGATGATGCACCCGCCCTTCCAGATGCGGGCCAGCTCCGAGAGGTTCAGGTTGAAGCCGTACTCCTTCGATGCCTCGCGCAGCAGCACCATCCCCTGAGCATAGGAGCTGACCTTCGAGGCGTACAGCGCGCCCTCGAGCGCGTTGATCAGTCTGTCTTTCTCGTGCGCGAAGGGTGCCGCTCCGTCACGTGAGGCGACGCTCGGGCCGTGCAGCACCTTCGAGGCCGCGACTCGCTGCTCCTTGAGTGCCGAGATGCTGCGCGACCAGACGGCGGCGTCGATCGTGGGGATGGGCACCCCGAGCTCGACCGCGTTCTCGGAGGTCCAGCGTCCCGTGCCCTTCTGCTCGGCCTCGTCGAGGATCAGGTCTATCAGCGGCCTGCCCGTCTCCTCGTCCACGTAGGCCAGGACCTTCGAGGTGATCTCGATGAGGAAGGAGTTGAGTCTGCCCTCGTTCCACCTGGTGAAGATCTCGCTCATCTCCTGCGCGCCGAGGCCGAGCGCTTGCTTCAGGATGTTGTAGGTCTCGGCGATCAGCTGGATGTCGCCGTACTCGATGCCGTTGTGGACCATCTTGACGTAGTGGCCCGCGCCGCCGGGCCCGATGTACGTCACGCACGGACCGTCCTTCACCTGCGCCGCGATCTTCGTGAGCATCGGCTCGAGCAGGTCGTACGCCTCTCGCGAGCCTCCCGGCATCAGGCTCGGTCCCCGGCGCGCGCCCTCCTCCCCGCCGCTGACGCCCATGCCTATGAATCGCAGGCCGGTGCCGTTCAGCTCCTCGTCCCGGCGCATCGTGTCACGGAAGAAGGAGTTGCCGCCATCTATGAGGACGTCGCCTTCCTCCAGGTACGGCCTCAGCTCCCCGATCACGGCGTCCACGGGCGGTCCCGCCTTGACGAGTATGATGATCCTTCGGGGCCGCTCGATGAGCTTCACGAAGTCGCGCACGTTGTCCGCACTCGTGATCGGCTTGCCCCGAGCCTCGGTGTTCATGAACTCCTCGGTCCGGGCGTAGGTGCGGTTGTACACCGCGATCGGGAAGCCGTGGTCGGCGATGTTCAGGGCGAGGTTCGCGCCCATGACCGCGAGTCCGACGAGGCCGTAGTTGGTGGATGTCAAGGTAGTCCTCCTTGAGTGTTACACCGTAGTGTTGACGCGTGCCGTGGAGGTGTCGCCACGCCGCGGTTGATGCTCCAACCCGGCGAACCTGCAACAAGTGTACCGCGCTGGCGCGTGTCGAGCCACGGCGTCATTCTACCAGCGAGCGGAGGTGGGCGCACCACCGGCTACCAGCATCGCCATCGGCCGACTGGCCCCGGTCTGGTCGACACTCGCAATGATCGGGGTTGGCGTCGGACCCGCGGGACAGATGGCGATGAAGCCCGCGGGCGCGACCGCTCACACGACGTCGAAACGCGCCATCATGTAGTGGTCCTCGTGCTCCAGGTTGTGGCAGTGGAGGACGTATTTGCCCCTGTAGCCCTCGAAGCGCGCGATCACGCTCACCTCGCCGCCCAGCTGCACGGTGTCCTTCCAGCCCCGCTCGTGCTCTCCCGGCGGCTGGCCGTTCCGGCTGACCACCTGGAACTGGACCAGGTGGACGTGGGCCGTGTGATCGTCACCTCCCTGGAACTTCCAGATCTCGACGTCGCCCAGGCGTGGGTCCGCGTCGACCCGATCGGGATCGAACGGCTTGTTGTCGATCGTCATCTGCCTGTCTACGTTCGTGAGCGACTTGAAGGCGATGCGCTGGTCGAAGGCGAACTGCCTGGTCCTCACCGCCTCGCCCTCGGGGATGGGCTCGACCTCGCGCAGCCTGCCGGGCACCAGGCTGTCGTCCCTCGCCTCGCGCGCCACGTCGAAGCGCATCAGGTCACGCTGACCACCGATGCTCTGTTTGAGGTCCTGCAGCACCACTTTCGTACCAATTGGATACTCCGCGAAGTCTATCACGACCTCCACCCTCTCGGCCTCCGCCAGGGGGATCTCCCTGATCCTCACGGGCGCGGGCAGGAGCCCGCCGTCGGTGCCTATCTGCACGAACGGCTCGTCCGTGGAGAGCGCCAGCTTCAGGATGTTCGCGTTGCAGGCGTTGAGGATGCGGAAGCGGTACTTGCGGCGCGCCACTTCCATTCGGGGCCACGGCGCGCCGTTCACGAGCACCGTGTCTGCCGGGGCGCCGTCGTGATTGTCGGTGGAGTACACGAGCTCTCCGTCGGGGCCGAACTTCCTGCCCTGGATGATGAGCGGCACGTCGTGTTCACCCTTCGGGAGGGGCAGGCGATCTTCGAGCTCGTCCTCGAGGATGTACATCCCCGCGAGCCCCATCCACACATTGGGGCCGGTGCGGTCCATCGCGTGGTCGTGGTACCACAGCGTCGCGGGCCTCTGCTCGTTCGGATAGACGTATGTCCTGGACCTGCCGGGTCGTATCAGGTCCATCGGGAAGCCGTCGTGCTCGGAGGGGGTCCTGCCGCCGTGCAGGTGGACCACAGTGGGCACGTCCAGCCGATTCGCGTGGCGCACCACCACCCGCCTGCCTCTCCTCGCGCGGATGGTGGGGCCGGGGAAGGCGCCGTTGTAGCCCCAGACGGTGGTCTTGAGCCCCGGCAGTATCTCCCTTCGCGCCCTCCTCTGCACGACCTCGTAGTAGTCGGTGTTGGCGTCCGTGCGCACGGGCCTGAGAGTCGGGGGCACGGGCAGCTGTACCTCGAAGCGCCCCACGCGTGGGCTCCTCGCCGAGGAGGTGGATCGGCTGCCTTGTCCGTTCTGTGTCGACGAGCAGGCGGCCGCCGCGGGCAGGGCGAGCGCCGCGAGCCCGTACGCTCCCATCTTCAACACGTCGCGCCTTGTGTATCTCACTTACGCACCTCTGATTCTGCGCTCCCGGCCTGGAACACCCCTACACCCGCCAGGAAGAACTGCATCACCACCGTCGCGACCACGGCCCACGACAGCCCGGTATGCAGAGCCGAGATCACCTTCCTAATCACGATGCACTCCTCGATCTTGTTCTGCGCGCCCCATCCGAGAGAGCCTCGTCAGGATAGCTCACCGAAATCACGGGCTCCTGTGCAAAGGAGTCACCGAACGCTCACCGGTCGCTCCCGAAGCCGGCGACGGTCCATCCGCAAGACGGTCCACCCCCGATATCAGGCCACCTCGCGCAGCAGCTTCTCTATGGTTTCCACGCGGGCACGGAGGTCGCTGAGGTCGCCCGCGATCTGCCGCTGAGCGGAGGCAGTGTCCTCGACGAGCTTCCGGTACGCCTCCTCGCGGGCGAGCGACGCCCTGGCCCGCCAGGTGCCGAACAGCTGCCACACCACGACCACGATGATGATCGTGATCAGCACGCACACGCCCAGGACGAAGACGATCCCCGTTATCATGGCCACGTTCGACACGTCCGGTGTAGGCATCTGTCCCATCTCTAGCCCTCTTCCCCCTGCTCCGCGAGCGTCCACGCAGCCTCGGCGATGACCTCCGGGGTCAGGTGCAGCACGAACGGGCTCACCTCGTAGTACTTCATGGCCTTGCCCTCCTCCGAAAGCTCGAGCTTGCCGGACACCAGTCCGGCCTCCTCCAGGCGCCGCAGGTGCATGTGCAGCAGCGGCCGGCTCATCCCGATCTCGCGGGCCAGCTGGCTGACGTAGCGCCGCCCGCTCGTCAGCACGGCCAGTATGCGCAGCCGGTGCGGGTTGTCCAGGGCCGACAGAGTCCGCAGCAGCTCCTCGCCGGTCGCCGGCGCCTGCTTCATGTCACACGCGCCTTTCACCTGTCAGAAATATATTACATGTGGTAGTCGGGGCTGTCAAGATCGTGCACACCGGGCCGCGAGGGAGGGCCGTGGAGATGCACGGGTTCTCTGTGAGATGCTGTTACCTGGCTGCGGCAGATGCCATTTGGGCTATCTCGGTAAGATCCGCGCTTTGCCCTCGCTTCCGGCGATGACCAGGCGGCTTCCGTCCGGGGTGAAGGCGAGCGCGTCGACATCTTCGGGCTGCAGCCTGTAGGTGCGCACCGGCTCTGTGCCGTCCAGCTGCTCCACCCGGACGATCCCGTGGTACGTCCCGTACGCGTAGCTCCGCCCATCGGGGCTGAACGCGAACGCATCGAAGCCATCGGGGTCCAGATCGAGCCTCCTCACCACCCTCCCATCGGACATCCTGAGGATCGCCAGCTCCGTGCGGTTGTATCCAGTACTGCGCAGCGAGTAGCTCGTGGCTACGAGGCCGCCACGCCCCAGCACGAGCAGGTGGCTGAACGACACATCGCTCCCGCCCACGAACGCCGTGCCCAGCAGCCGCCCGTCGGAGGACCTCCACAGCCGCACCCTGCCCTCGCGCTCCCGGGTCACGAAGGTGGAGCCGTCCGGGCCGAACGCGAGCAGGGGGTCGGTGTAGCTCTCGAAGGGGATCGAGTACAGCGGCTCGAGGCGATCCGTCACCCTCCACACGCGCACGACCGACCCGCCGTACTCATCGGCGACCGCGGCGAGCAGCCTGCCCTCCGGGCTCCAGACCAGCCGATCCGCCCCTAACAGGTCCGTCTCTCCCACCTCGTGCCCGTCCCTCGCCCCGACCACGCGCAGGACGGAGCCCTTCTCATACGCCAACAGCCCTCTCGAAGGGCTCCAGGCCCAGGGGTTGACCCAGGAGTTACCCTCCTCCCGCAGCCTGACGCCGAGAGAGCTCACCCTGTGCCCCGCCCCAAGGTCCCATACCTCGAAGCCCGAGCTGGTCAATACCCCCAGGAGCCTCCCGTCCCTGCTGAGCGCGACGGAGCCGCTGGGCACCGAGACCATCACCGGCCTGTGCTGGTAGGCGCGTATCCCGAGGCCGGCTCCGGTGAGTGCCACGGCCACGGTGAGCGCCAGCAGGGCGAACCCAAGCTTGCGGTGGCGGCGCAGGAAGAGGGCGGCTCGAAGCTCCCCAAGCTCGCCCGCGGCGATGCGGGCCTCCAGCCCCTCGTACCACCTCAGCGCGCGCACCGCCAGCCACAGCGACATCCCGGCCGCGATCAGGGTGGGAATGACCCTGAACAGCACGACGTCCAACTCCGGGCTGGTGCTGAAGCTGGGGCTGAAGCGGAAGGTGAAGAGCTGCGGCGCGACCGCCAGGGCGACCGCGGCGCACACGAGCGGGGTCAGCGGCCTGCGAAGGCGAGGTGGTGTGGCGAGCGCGAGCACGGATGCCACCAGCCCGTCGAGCACCCCGAGCACGACTCCCGCCAGGCCCCCATAGTAGACCCCGAGCGGAGCCCCGATG
>CADDYR010000225.1 GCA_902810765.1 Chloroflexota bacterium | reverse complement strand
CTCGGATGGGCCGAGCCCGGCGAGCCCCTCCAGCGCCGGGTACGGTCCCGACGCCGGATGCGTATGTGGCATGTCCATGTGGTATGACCTCCCTGCCCCTTGCCCGCGCTCCGCGGCGCGGTGTCTCCAGCTCCGAGGGGTGCCTTCAAGGGTGTGGCAGGGCAGGGGGAGGGTGGGAGTTGCGCCGGAGGCGCAGGTGAGGTGCCGGTTGCTGATAGCGCAGGTGCAGTCTCGACACGCTATTCGGAATCCTTTCTGCAGGTGATGTCGAAGGTTCCGCAACCAGTCCAGTGATGTAAAGTGCCGCGTCGCTTGCCGATAATATACTTCAGCCTTCCGGCGCTGTCTAGTAGGATGAGCCGAATCCGTTGTACCACGTGGATTTTCTGCATCCGACTTTGCATCCGGGACGCGGCGCTGATACCATCCAGCCCGTATTCGCTCTCGTACGGAGCAGCAACATTGTGGTGGGAGGTCACGTAATTGCGAGGTTACATCCGGGTATTGGCGGTGTTCCTGCTTACGAGCGCGCTGATCGGAGCGAGCGGAGCGGCCAGCGCGGACACGGGGAATGTCACGAGCAGGTTCCAGCGCTCCGCCAGCGAGCTGCTCCCCAGGCCGCAGCCCGCCAGCGCCTCGAGCGCTCGGGGCAGGAGCTCGTGGTCCGGTGTGAAGATGCCGAGCTTCTCGTCGCTCGAGGCCAACCCCCCGACGAGCTCTACCGAGGTCACCAAGACGTTCCAGCTCACGATCAAGGGCACGCCGCCGGAGGGAGAGTCGTTCGCCGTGCTGTACCAGACGAGCGACCCCGAGCAAGCTCAGGGGCTCCACGTGTTCTGCGGCGACGGCTCCGAAACCGGGGCGCCTCCGCCGGCCTGCCAGGGGAACGGCACGGTGTACAGCACGAGCATCGAGGTGAAGTCGGGCACGGAGGTCGCCTTCGCCTTCGGCAGGTTGAACGTCAACAGCACCAGCCCGCCCGAGTTCTTCCGGCAGGGAGACGAGACGATCACGCACGACGTCACGAACAGCGCCTGGTACGACTACGGAGCGGTGCAGACCGTCACGAAGACCTTCGAGCTCACGCTCAACGGGACGGTCGCGAAGGGTGACGCGTTCGCGGTCGGCTACGTCACCCAGAGCGTTCCCGTGGTGGAGGTGAAGGTGTTCTGCGGCGAGGCGGCCGGCGCGCCAGCGTGCGAGGGCGACGGCAAGGTGTACACGGTCACCCAGACCTTCCCGAAGGGCACGAAGATCGCCGTCGTGTACCTGCGCTACGACGCCGCGAAGGACGCGGTAAGCCCCGTGTTCCCGCCACAGGTCGAGACGCTCGACACCGACTTCACGAACACCGGCTACTTCAACTATCCGGGCGCGAAGCAGCCCGGCATCCCCTCGAAGCTGCCGAGCACCGGGGCCGGTGGGACCTTCGGTGCCGCTGCCGCCCTCGCCGGCTCGGTCGCCGGCAGATAGTCGTCATCTGCGGGAGCCCGACGGATCGGGCTCCCGCGCCCCCTCGAACTATCGCTGCTCGAACACCTTGGACACGGGAAAGGCAAGTCCGGTCAGGACGGTAGAGTCGACTGCGTTGTCCCGTGGCGAGGAAGGGCGCTCGCAGCGGCCACCGCTGCGAGCGCCCTGATTTGGTTCGGCCTCGGGGCTGGCGATCCAGTACTCCTTCACCCCCCGCCCTATTGACAGTGTGACGTAATGGTGTATAATAGGGCTCATCAGTCAGCGTGGTGGTGAGGCGTGGACGAGGAGAGGCAAGAGACCTTCGGGATAGGGAGTCTGGCGATGAGGGCCGGAGTGACGCCCCGCACGGTGCGGTACTACGTGGCCGAGGGGCTGCTGCCCGCGCCCGGGGGCGCGGGCAGGCATCGCACCTACACCGAGGAGCACCTGCTCAGGCTGGAGGCGATCAGGCGGCTGAAGGAGTCGTACCTGCCGCTTGCGGAGATACGCGAGCGGCTCGAGGGGCTGGACGAGGAGGGTCTGAGGAAGATCGCCGAGTCGCCTCCCGAGGCCCAGAACAGCGCCCTGAGCTACGTCAACTCGGTGCTGGCCGCCTCGGCTCCCAGGGCAGCGAGGCCCGGGCCCGTCGCGTCAAGCGCGCTCCCCCGCCCAGGCACGACCTGGCAGCGCGTGGAGCTCGCGCCCGGAGTGGAGCTGAGCTTCCGGCCGTCGTCGAGTCCCGAGCGCGAGCGCGCGATCGAGCGCTTCATCCGTGAGGCCAGACGCGCCCTCGCCGGCCTGCCACCGGGCGATACAGAGGAGCAACAGAGATGAGACTCGACTTGAGTGCGGCAGCCGACCGCCCGCTCGTGCCCGAAGGCAGGACGTGCGAGCGTCACCTGATGCTGAAGATCGTGAGCCCCGCGGGGAAGGTCCGGAGGCTCCCGCTCAACCTCGCGCTCGTGCTCGACACGAGCGGCTCGATGTCCGGGGACAAGCTCGAGAGGGCTAAGGAGGCCGCGGGGCTGATGGTGAGACACCTGACGTCCGCCGACAGGGTGGCGATCGTGGCCTACAACGAAGCGGTCACGGTCGTGGCACCGAGCGCCCCGCTCACATCCGAGAGGCGCGCGGACCTGCTGTACCACGTGTCGCGCATGACCGCGAGCGGGACGACGAACCTCGGCGGCGGATGGTTGACCGGATGCCAGGAGGTCGCCAAACACCAGTCGGACGACGGGCAGATGCACCGCGTAGTGCTGCTCACGGACGGGCTGGCGAACGTGGGCATCACGAGCGTGGAGGAGCTGGTGGAGCACGCGCGCCAGATCCGAGCGAGGGGCATCACGACCTCGACGATGGGAGTCGGGGTGGACTTCAACGAGGAGCTCCTCGAGGCGATGGCGCGGCACGGCGGCGGGCGGTTCCAGTACGTCGAGAGCGTCGCTCACATCCCGGACTGCATCGCGGGCGAGCTCGGCGAGATGCTCCAGGTGAGCGCGAGGGGTACGGCGCTCGAGCTGACGCTGCCCGAGGGGGTGCGGCTCGTGGAGTGCCTGAACGACTACGAGCTCGAGCGCACCGACGACGGAGTGAGGATACACATCGGCGACCTGCTCGCGGGCGACGTGAAGAAGGTGATGCTGAAGCTCTCGGTGCGACTCGACGACGCGGAGCCGCGGTCCGTGCGGGCGCTCGCGCTGTACACCGACACGGACTCGGGCCGGGGCACCGAGCAGGCGTTCGAGCCGATCGAGCTCCGGGCCTCCCCGCAGGAGGAGGTGGATCGCCAGCCCACGAACGAGGAGGTCGCGCGCGAGGTGGCGCTGCTGCTCGCGGCGCGCGCGAAGGAGGAGGCCGTCAGGCTCAGCAGGGCTGGTGAGGATCGGGCGGCCGCAGCCGTGCTCAGCGCCGCGCAGACGGCCCTCGCCGCGAGCCCGTACGCATCCTCAACCGAGATTGCATCCGAGATGGCCTCTCTCCGGATGTCCGCCCACCAGGCGATGGGCGGGCTCTCGGAAGGCCAGCGCAAGGAGATGCGCTACCAGTTGTACCTCGCGCGGGAGAGGCGCGAGCGTCACGACTCTCCGGAACGCGGAGGTGGATCGTGAGAGGGCTCCTCGTGCCGACCGTCGTGGAGCCGACCGCGCTCGGCGAGAGGTCGTTCGACATCTACTCCCGGCTGCTGCGCGACCGGATCGTGTTCCTCTCCGGCGAGATCACCGACGAGGTCGCGAACCTGGTGGTCGCGCAGCTGCTCTTCCTCGAGGCCGAGGACCCGGACCGGGCGGTGCGGATGTACATCAACAGCTTCGGAGGCTCGGTGCCCGCCGGGCTGGCGATCTACGACACGATGCAGCACATCCGGCCGGACGTGGAGACCCTCTGCGTGGGGTTCTCGGGCAGCATGGCGACGCCGCTCCTCGCCGCGGGCGCGCGGGGCAAGCGGCTCGCGCTGCCGAGCTCCACGATCCACTTTCACCCCGCGCACGGCGGCGTGCAGGGGCTCGCCGCGGACATGGGCACCCGGGCGCGCTGGTACATCGAGCAGCAGCGGCTCGTGCGCGATATCCTCGCGCACCATACCGGCCAGCCGCTCGAGCGGATCGAGCGCGACTTCGACCGCGAGGCTTTCATGACCGCGGAGGAGGCCCGCGAGTACGGCATCGTCGACCAGATCCTCGCCAGCGTGGAGTTGCCCGGGCTGAGGTAGCGCGTGATCGCTCCCTTCGCTTTGACACTGTTAACGGGCCTTGGCTAAAATCCTGCCAGACCTTCCGGGGGGAGCGACCACGCGATGAACAGCAACGAGATCCGCGCAAGATTTCTGTCCTTCTTCGAGGAGAAAGGGCACGCGCTCGTGCCCAGCTCGTCGCTCGTCCCGGCGAACGACCCGACCCTGCTCTTCACGAACGCGGGTATGGTGCCGTTCAAGGACGTGTTCCTCGGCGTCGAGACTCGCCCCTACACCCGCGCGACCTCCGCACAGAAGTGCCTGCGCGTCGGGGGCAAGCACAACGACCTCGAGGAGGTAGGGCCGAGCCCCCGCCACCACACCTTCTTCGAGATGCTCGGCAACTTCAGCTTCGGCGACTACTTCAAGCGCGAGGCGATAGCCTACGCGTGGGAATTCGTGACCGTGGTGCTCGGGATGGCCCCCGAGCGCATATGGCCTACGATCCACTACACCGACGACGAGGCGTTCGATCTGTGGCAGGAAGTGGCCGGCATCCCCGCCGAGCGCATCACCCGCCTGGGCGACGAGGACAACTTCTGGCAGATGGCGGACGTCGGACCGTGCGGTCCGGATTCCGAGCTGTTCTACGACCGGGGCGAGGAGTACGGCTGCGGCAGACCTGACTGCCGCCCCGGATGCGACTGCCAAAGGTTCTGGGAGTTCTGGAACCTCGTGTTCATGCAGTACGATCAGGACGAGTCGGGCGAGCGCAGCCCTCTGCCGAGACCGAACATAGATACCGGCATGGGCCTGGAGCGCATAGCGGCCATCCTGCAGGGCGTGGACTCGGACTACGAGACCGACCTGTTCGCGCCGATAATGAGCAGGATACAGGAGCTCTCCGGCCAGTCCGACGAGGAGCGCGCGGCGAACGCCATCTCGTACCGCGTGATCGCGGACCACAGCCGGGCGATCGCCTTCCTGATCGCCGAGGGGGTGTTGCCGGGCAACGAGGGCCGCCCGTACGTGCTCAGGCGCATCGTTCGTCGTGCGATCCGCCATGGGCGCAGGCTCGGCCTGGACGGGCCGTTCCTGGCCCGGACGTGCGCCGTCGTCAGGGACACGATGGGCGAGCACTACGTCGAGCTCTTCGAGCGCTGGGACGCGATCGCGAGCGCCGTCGAGCGGGAGGAAACCCACTTCGCGCGGACGCTGCTGCAGGGCGTCGAGCGGCTGGACGAGCTGATTGATACTCTCGCGAGCACGGGCACGACGGTGATCCCGGGCGACGAGGCGTTCAGGCTGTACGACACCTACGGCTTCCCGCTCGACCTTACGGTGGAGCTCGCGGAGGACCGCGGTCTCGCGGTGGACCGCGAGGGCTTCAGGCGCGCCCTCGAGAGGCAGCGCTCGCAGAGCCGCGCGGCGGGCGCGTTCACCTCCCGGCTGCCCGCGGCCTACACATCGCTCTCAGGCCCCACCACCGAGTTCCTGGGCTACACGACGCTCGAGGCGCACGGCAACGTGCTCGCGATCATCCGCGAGGGGGAGCACGTGCAGGAGCTCTCCCAGGGGCAGGAGGGCGAGGTGCTGCTCGACCGGACGCCGTTCTACGCCGAGGCCGGCGGGCAGGTGGGCGACACCGGAGTGATCACGGGCGAGGAGGGGGACTTCGAGGTGCTGGACACCCAGCGCCCCGTGCCGGGCTACATCCTGCACCGCGGGCGGATGCTGCGCGGCAGGCTCAAGGTCGGCGAGGGGGTGTACTCCTCGGTCGCGCACGAGAGGCGCGCCGACGTGATGCGCAACCACACCGCGACCCACATCCTGCACAGGGCGCTGCGGGACACCCTCGGCCCGCACGCGCTGCAGTCGGGCTCGCTGGTCGCGCCCGACCGCCTGCGCTTCGACTTCACCCACCCGACGGCGCTTTCGGACGAGGAGCTGCTCGAGATCGAGAGCCTGATCAACGAGCGGGTGCAGGACGACCGGCTGGTGACGGCCGAGCAGAAGCCGTACTCGGAGGCCGTGGCGGAGGGGGCGATGGCGCTGTTCGGCGAGAAGTACGGCGACGTCGTGCGAGTCGTGAGCATCCAGGGCTACGGCAGCGAGCTCTGTGGCGGCACCCACGTCCACCACACCGGCGAGATCGGCTCGGGCTTCATCACGAGCGAGGGCAGCATCGGCAGCGGCCTCCGGCGCATCGAGGCCGTGACCGGCCGCGGCGCATCCAGATACGTGCGCGACCGCCTGCGCACGCTCGAGCGGGCGAGCTCCGCCCTGCGAGTACAGCCGACCGAGCTCGAGCGCCAGATCGAGGTGCTGCAGCATCGGCTGCGCGAGCAGGAGAGGCAGATAGCCCAGCTGCGCTCGCGACTCGCGGGCGAGCAGGTGGACGAGATGGTCCGCAATGCCCGGACGGTGGACGGCACGCGGGTCGTCGTCGGCCGCGCCGACGGCATCTCCCGGGAGGCGCTGAGGGACCTCGCGGACAGGCTGCGCGACCGCATACGGTCGGGCGTCGTGGTGCTCGGCAGC
>CADDYR010000224.1 GCA_902810765.1 Chloroflexota bacterium | reverse complement strand
GGGTGCTCATCGGCCCACACCTCCAACTCTCTGCAGGTATGACGGATAGCTGAAGAGCTTGCCTGGGTGCCAAAGGGGTGCCTGGAGCCGATGTCCGGATTATACCACCGTTCGCGCCTCCGGGCCCACGCAAGCCTCGCGAGCAGGTGGGAGTAGCGGGCCTGCACCTATGGACCTATCGCCGCCTCTTCGGTCGCCTCGCTTCGCCGCTCGCGCCTGGGCAGCAGGGTCAGGGCCGTCATTCCCGCGAGGATGGTGATCCCACCGGCCACGCTCAGCATCGGCGTTATCCCGATCACCCCTCCGAAGAAGCCCGCGAGCCCGACCGCCGCCAGGCCCATCAGCGCGTTGGTGGTGTTGAGGGCGCCGAAGATACGGCCGCGATGGCTGTCCGGCACCCCGGTCTGTAACAGAGTCTCCGCTCCCACGCCCTCCCAGACCAGGATCACTCTCAGCACGAAGCCGGAGATCATGGCATTCAGGAACGACGTCTGGTTGTACGTGACGACGATCATCGCGCCGACCATGATCGCTCCGAAACTGAGGAGATGTCGCGGGCTGAGCCTGTGGCCGAACTGCCCCACGAGCATGCCGCTCAACAGCCCTCCCACCGCGCCTGCCGTGGATAGCCAGCCCATCGCGGCGGCGTCGCCGTGCAGGACCGACTTTACCCAGGGGGCGTACAGCGGGTCTATCATGGACCCGCCGAGGCTGATGAAGTTGAACACGACGAACAGGACGAGCACCAGGCGCGTCGTCCTCACGAGCCTGAGCCCTTCACGCCACTCCCTCCACACCCCCACCCAGGATGAGACCGCCTCGCCGATGGCCGCGGCGCCCTCTTTGATGGGCTTGCCCGAGACCGAGATGAGCGAGATCAGGATGGCCGCGAGCAGGAAGGATGCGCTGTCCACGATCGCCACGCTGCCCAGCCCGAAGAAGCCGATCAGCACGCCCCCGATCGGAGGTCCGGCAAGGCGCGCGAGGTTGTCGTTGAGCGAGTTCAACGCGTTCGCGGAGACCAGGTCCTCCTCCCTGACCAGCCTGGGAAGCATGGCGCTCTCCGCGGGACCGAAGAACATGGACACCGATATCTCGATGAACGTCACCAGGTAGGCCAGCCAGAGCCAATCGCCGGGCCTTATCAGTAGCAGCAGCAACATCACGCCGGTCTGTATCAGGTTCGCGGCGACCATGATCCTCTTCCGGTCCCAGCGGTCCACGAACACGCCCGCGACCGAGCCCAGCAGGAAGCTCGGGAGGTAAAACGCCGCCATCATGACCGCCGTCGCCAGGGTGGACCCAGTCTGCTGGTAGACGTAGAAGGGCAGGGCGGTGAGCATCGCCCGGTCGCCGGTCATCGAGATCAGCCCCGCGAGCCACAGGAAGGAGAAGTTCCGGTTTCGCAGCAGCAGCGGGAACACTAGACGAGGTCCCCGTGGATGCCGATCACGTCGAGGTTGTCGCGCGCCGAGACGACGTCCAGCCGGGAGGCGCCGGTGACGCTCTCCAGAGGGGTCACGAGCGCCGGACGTCCACCTACCTCCACCTCGCGCGCCGGCAGGCTGCGCACGCGGGAGTGCTTCCTCCAGAAGCTCTGCACCTCGGGCAGGTTCTTTACGAGGCCGCCGAACGAGCAGTTGGAGCCCTCGCCGCATGCCTCGCAGATCACGAGCAGTACGTATGGATCCTCGAGCAGCAGACGCGTGTCCTCGTGAATGGACACGAACAGCTGCGCGGGACGGCCACAGTTCGTACAGATCGCGGACCTCTCCCGGAGGACGCGCCTGAAGTACTCGTTGGCCCAGACGGCCGTCCTGTTCAGGATCGCTCTGGGCTGCGTGAGGCCGCCTATCAGCCGGGAGAAACTGGCGTTCGCTCTGCGGTACTCCGACAGGCGCTCGTCGGGGCCGGGAGTGCAGACGGGGCAGCGGAACGAGACCGTGTCGCTCTCCGGCACGAACCTGATCTTCCAGGTGTTCTGCCCGCAGATGGGGCACCAGATGCGCGTGTCCTGCCAGCCCTGCGCATCTGCAGTGATCAGCCCGAAGGACACGGCTTCGTCGCTCAGGTCGTGCTCGATGACCCGCCTGAGTGCGAGCCTGCCCCGGTGCAGCCTCACCTTCAGCGCGCTCTCGGAGAGGCCGAGCTTGCGGGCTATCTCCGAGTGCGGCGACTCCTCGACGTATCGCTCCACGAGCACGTCGCGGGTGTCGGGAGGCAGCAGAGCCAGCGCCCGATCCAGCAGGTCCGCCAGCTCGTGGCGCTCCAGCTCTACCTCGGGACCGAGGACCTGCCCCGCTACGCTCTCCAGGTCCGGAGCCGCGTCGTCCTCGTCGGGCCGGGCCGCGAACGCTGCCTCCCGGCCCTGCCTGCGGTTCCAGTTCATCGAGAGGTTGCGGGCGATGCCCAGCATCCACCGAGCTCGCTTCTCGGGGTCGCGCAGCTGATGCTGCTGGCTCCACGCGATGAGCAATGCCTCCTGAGCCAGGTCCTCGGCCGCGTCCGGGTCGCCGGTCAGCCGGGCGCACAACCGCACGATCCTGTCGCGATCCGTGGCTTCCGTGTCGTGCAGCGCGATCGTGTCGCGCAGCGTCCGAACGATCACCGTTTGTACCCCCCGCAAGAGTAGCTTTCGTGCTCCCACATGGTAGTGGTCTGTTCGGCGGCAGGAGTTACACACTTTCTCCGGGAACCGCACGCTCGTCCAATGAGCTTTTCGCTACCGCCTGTCTGGCCCGAGAACCAGCCTGGCGCCGACGAGGGCAGGGTCGCCACGAGCGCCGATCCCGCGGTGAGCGACCACCGGCGTCCGACCATGTCCGCGAACGCCCCTGTGGGCACCCCCAGGAGCAGCGGGGCGAGGTGAAACGCCGACTCGGCGAGCCCGATCTCGGCCAGGCTCAGGCCGCACCCGCGCAGGAAGATGATCCAGACCGCGCTGAGGAACCACGCCTAGAGCATGAACTGATAGGCGAAGAAGCGCTCGGTGGTCGAGAGCAGCCCCACCCGGGCGGAGTGGGATTCCGACACGAGCTACCGACTCCTGCCATGAGCTGGCGGGAGGGGGAGCAGTATTGCGCGCTCTCCTCCCGCTGTCCGTTACGCTGAGCTACCTGCTGGACAGCGGGAGGCTGTGCGTCTCCGTGGACCTGAGCGCCCGCCACTGGGAGTCGGCGGGGCTTACGTCTCGTGTCATTGGGGACAAGCTTACCAGACGGCGGCGTGCGGAGCCAGACAGGTGTGGGGGCGCCCCTCACGAGCGCCCCCCGCTGCGCATGGCTCAGGAGGCGACGGCCTCCGCGAGGTCCAGCGTTCTGCCCTCCTCGGCCGACCTGTAGATCGCGGCCGTGAGCTCCGCCACGCGCACGGCCATCGAGGGCGGCGTCGGGTTCTCCGCCTCCCCCCGGATCACCTGCACCCAGACGGGCTCGGCGGAGGTGCGCCACTCCAGGCTCAGCGGCTCGACGATCCCGCCGTCCTTGTAGTGGTGCACGTGGCCGGTGCCCCACGGCCTCGTCGGGTCGTTCTCGTACCTCAGCACTCCCTCCGTGCCCGCGACGAACACGCTCTCGATCCAGGTCGCGGGCAGGTCCCCGAGCACCGTGAGCTGCCCCTGGGCGCCGTCCGCGAACGTGATCGTGGTGTAGGAGTTGATGTCTACCGGCCTGCCGAGGTAGTCGACCCGGGCTGTGACCCTCGCCGGCTGCTGGTCGGCGAGCCAGAGCAGCACGTGGACCATGTGGCTGCCGGTGTCCATCAGCATGCCCCCGCCCGAGAGCTCCGGCACCTGCCTCCAGCCCTCGCGGGTGTACTTGTCCCAGCTCTGGCCGCAGTTGATCGAGACCGTGCGCAACTCGCCTATATCGCCGTTCGCGATGGCGTCCCGGACGTAGTTGTACGCCGGGTCGAGCCTGCGCTGGTAGTTCACCATCACCGTGAGCCCGGACGCGCTCGCCCTGGCCTCGATCTCGCGTGCGTGCGCGGGGTCGCACACCATCGGCTTCTCGACGAGCACGTGCGCGCCGTGCTCCAGCGCCTCGAGAATCTGAGGGTAGTGGAGCGTGTGGGGCGTCACGATCGTCACCGCGTCCACCTCCACCGCCCGGTAGAGCTCGCCGCTCTCGGCGAACGCCGGAGCGTTCGCGAGGGAGGGCACCCGCTTGCGCATCCGCTCGAGGTTCGCCTCGTTGGGCTCCACGAGCCCCACCACCTGCACCTCGTCCATCCCGGCGAGCACGCTCGCGTGCCAGCTCGCCGCGGCTCCACAACCGATAAGGCCGACTCTTAGCCTGTTCACCTGGTTCTCCCTGAAAGCTCCTGTGACCTGTGCCGCCTCGTGTTGCCTGAGCTCCTTCTCTCGATACCGAACACCTCCCTGGTCCTGCCAGCCCTGCGCGGGCACAAGCCCCGCCCTGCGAGCCCCGCTCCCGTGCGCCCAACAGGCAGTTTACCGCACGGGGGTTGCTTTTTGTGCGATCTACCCGGCCGCGGAAAAGGCCGGTTTCGTCAGGCCCGGCGGACGATTTGCGGAATGGGGTATTGACTTTTCCTGCAGCTGGTGTAGAATTGCCATTGTCAATAGCAAAAGCTGCCAGCAATCATGGCAGGTGCGGAGGGGTGTGGTCGTGAGCGAGGAGAGGATGAAGGTGCTGGAGGCGCTCGCTTCCGGCAAGGTGACGGTCGAGCAGGCGGAGGAGCTGATCGAGGCCGTCGAGTCGCGACAGGAGGGCGCCACGGAGCCTGCTCCGGAGCCGGAAGATCTCGAGAGCCCCTGGATCGAGGACCTGGTGGCCATGCGGATGCACGGGGTCACGCCGGCTTACGTCCGCGAGCTGAAGGAGGCGGGCGTCGACGCCTCCCGCCCCGATCTGCTCGTCGCCATGCGCATCCACGGCGTTTCCGCGTCCTACGTGCGCGAGCTGAGGCGGGCAGGGCTGAACGACCTTGCGCCGGAGCGGCTCGTCGAGATGAGGATCCATGGGGTTACGGGCGGTTTCGTGCAGGAGATGCGCGAGGAAGGGCTGGAGAGCGCGAGCGTGGACGACCTGATCTCGATGCGCATCCACGGCGTATCCGCGCGGTTCGTTCGCGAGATGAGGGAGGAGGGCCTCGACGGCCTGGGCGTGGACAAGCTGGTCTCGATGCGCATCCACGGCGTGGACGCCTCGTTCGTGAGGGCGCTGCGCGCCGCAGGGCTCTCAAAGCTCGACGCGGACCAGGTGGTCGCGATGAGGATCCACGGGGTGAGCCCCGAGTTCGCGGGCGAGTTCGTGCGCGAGATGTGGAACCTGGGATTCTCGGACCCCACGCCGGACCAGATAGTGGCCGCGCGCATCCACGACCTCTCCGTCGAGGCGATCCGCCAGTACGTGTCCGAGCTGCGGGAGCTCGGCTACGAATCGCTCTCGCTCGACGAGGTGATCGAGATGATGGCCAGCCACGTCGACAGGCAGTTCATCGAGGAGATGCGCTCGCTGGGGCTGCGCGACCTGAGTCCGAGGCGGCTGGTGAGGCTGCGCCGGTCCGGCCTGGACCCGGAGCTGATCGAGATGCTCAGGGCGTCCGCCAAGAGCTAGAGGAGGAGAGCCATGGACGAGGAGCGAAGGAAGGTGCTGGAGATGGTGGCCGAGGGCAAGCTCACGCCCGAGCAGGGGAGCCAGTTCCTCGAGGCGCTGCGAGCATCCGACGAGAAGGAGGATGCGGACGCCGGGTCACGACCCGAGCCGCGGCCGAGACCAGGGCCCGAGCCAAACCCGCGCCCGTCGCCTCCGGGGCACATCACCCCCGGACAGCTCCTGATGCTGCGGCAGAACGGGGTAAGCGCGAGCTTCGTGCGGGAGATGCGCGAGGCCGGGTACGGGAACCTGAGCGTCGAGGAGCTCGTCGAGCTGCGCGACCACGGCGTGAGCGCGTCCTTCCTGCGCGAGATGCGGGAGTTCGGCCTGTCCGACCTGCCGCTCGAAAGGGTCGTCGAGCTGCGCGACCACGGGCTGAGCGGGTCCTACATCCGGGAGATGCGCGACCTCGGGTTCGGCAAGCTCTCGTTGGACGAGCTGATCGAGATGAGGATGCACGGCGTCACCCCGGGCTACGTGCGCGAGATGATGGGGCTGGCGTCGGATGGAGGTGAGGGCTTCGGCTTCAATTTCGACTTCGGAGAACAGGTCGGCCGCGAGCTCGGGGAGGAGTTCGGGGAGAGGCTCGGCAGATGGCATCACGGGCATCGCACGCATCGTGAGGGCGAGTAGGTCGCGATGTGGGATACACTCAGGAGGATGTGGCGACAGCAGTCGGAGGACGAGCCCTACAGAGTGCTGAGAGGTGAGAGTAGAGAGTTGAACAGGTCGTCGCTGTACCCGCTCATCACGCGCGACCCCGTGAGCGGGGGCGAGCTGATCGTGACGCGGCTGGAGTGCCCGGAGAGCGGGGTCGTCGTCGAGGGCAACTTCAGCCTCGGCTGGATCGCCCGACTCACGCCGGAGCAGCTCGAGTTCGTGGGCGAGCTCGTGCGCTATCGCGGGAACGTCCAGAAGCTCGCGGCGTCGCTGAACATAGCCTACAACACCGCGCGCAACCGGCTGGACGACGTCGTCGAGGCGCTGGGCGGCGCGCCGGAGGCGGAGGAGCGCCAGCCCGAGGCGGAGCCGCCCGAGCGCAGGGACCGGCTCGAGGTGCTGAACAGGCTCGCCGCGGGCGAGATAGACTACGACGAGGCGCTGCGGGCGATCAGGGAGTG
>CADDYR010000223.1 GCA_902810765.1 Chloroflexota bacterium | reverse complement strand
TGGCACGGCTCTGAACGGTGCGACGAGCGCGGGTGGGTGACTTCGAACAGGAGTGCTCCATGACTGAGAATGAAGCCGAGGAGCTGGTGCTGAGCTTCGCGACGGTCACACCCCAGCGAGTGACGCTTGGTGCCGGCACGGGTTCGGCTCGCACCATCTCCCTTGAGCCACCCACGAGTCCCACACCAAGCGGCCCTACTGGCATACTTATAGATAGGAGGCAAGGGACGGGTGACGAATCACACCGTGAATGAGCTGTACGAGCGCTACGCGAAGCCGTTTGAGCAGGACCACTACGGGGAGTACATCGCCGTATCCGGTAACGGAGACACCGTGCTGGGGCCGGACCTGCTGAAGCTGTCCGATGAGGCGCACGAGAGGTTCGGCCCCGACCACACCATCTTCAAGCTCGGCCCGAAGGTGGCCGCCAGGTGGCTGTAGGTCGGGTGGAGAGCACCAACTTCCCCTATCTGCCCCTGTGCTTCACGCTTGGCGGCACGAGCCACGAGGCCGAGGGTTTGGTGGACACCGGCTTCGAGGGGCACTTGGCTGTGCCTGAGGGCTGGCCGGTGAGCGAAGAGCCTTATGGTTATCAGACCGTCGGGCTCGCCGACGGCTCCGAGAGGAGGATCCCTTACTACCGGGGCGTTGCCGCTATCGGAGGTCTGGAGGAGTTCGAGTGCCTGGTGCTCGTGCTGGGCGACGAGATCGTGCTGGGCAGGTTCGCGACCGACCGATACCTCCTGATCCTGGACCATGGGCGACGCATCTTGGTCGAACCGTGACTGGAGATTCACTCCCGCCGCAAGCCCAGCGATCGGGATCGCGCTTGTCGAAGGACGGATCATATCCTTCAGGTCACGCACCTCGCAGCTTTGTCGGGGCCGAGGGCACCCGCTTCGTGCTGGAGGGCAAGCCCTTCTACGTCGCGGGCACGAACAACCACTACCTCGGCTGGGGCTCGAGGGCGGAGGTGGACGACGTGCTCGAGACAGCCAAGCGGATGAACTTCAACGTGGTGCGCACCATAGTCCACTCGGTCATAGGATCGCTCGACGGCACCACTGGGCCCACCGTCTGGAACTGGCGCAGCACCGCCGACTCCTCGAACCTGGGGATGCACGGAGTGTACGTGCTGTACTGGGACACCAAGCGCGACAGCTGGGCCTGGAACGACAGCACGGTGAACGGGCTGGGCAGATGGGACTACGTGGTCTACAGGGCCGGACAGCTCGGGCTGAAGCTGGACATCGCGCTCTTGGGCTTCTGGCAGTGGGCGGGCGGGGCGCAGCAGGTCTGCTCCTGGTTCTTCCCGGATTACGATCCGGCGAGCGATCCCGGAAGGTACACGCTGTTCTTCTCCGATCCCCGCACGAAGGCTTTCTACAAAGCTTGGGTCGAGCACGTCTTGAACCGCCGCAACGCGATCACCGGCCTCAGGTACAAGGACGACCCGACCATATTCGCCTGGGACCTGATGAACGAGCCCGAGATCGACAACACCAAGTCGGACCCACACGGGGTGCCGCTCGCACAGAGCTGGATATCGGAGATGTCGGCCCACGTCAGGTCGATCGATCATCGTCACCTGATCGACTCGGGTGGCGAGGGGTTCTACGATCGCCCGAGCGTGATCGATCCCGGAGTAGAGCTTGCCATCCCGGGCATAGATTTTGGGGTTTGGCACACCTACCCCGATTACCACGGCATCACGCCCGAGGAGGTGATAGCGCTGATTCACCGCCACGGCCAGACCGCGGAGGAGGCAGGCAAGCCCGTGTTGATGCAGGAGTTCGCCTACAGCGCCCTGCACTCGGACCAGCCGGAGGCGTACCGGAGCTGGGTGGATGCCGTGTACGACGACCCGCACAGCGCGGGCTGGACCTTCTGGAGGCTCGTGGGAAAGGTGATGGGGGCGCCCACCAGAGACTTCCCCGAGGCCGAGAGCGATCCCCTCACCGAGTACGCGCCCGACAACGGGGAGCACTTCGACCTCATAGACAGCCCGGACGCAGACCACCCCGACACCGTCTACGAGTCGGCGCAGGTGTTTACAAGCGCCGCATCACAGATGGTGGCGCGGAACAGACCGCCCAAGGGGCGTCCCTCCTGAGAGCATGTCTCCGACTCGAAGCCATCCTCCAAGTCCGCTGCGGCCAGGAGCCACGCGGGGAACTCCCCTGAGCTCGTTGGGCTTCGGAGACCCGATGAGCGCTTCCAAGAAACGCCCGGCTGCCCTCCCGGGTGGACGGTAGCTACTCCCATCAGGAATAGCGAACAGCTTCAGTCGGGCACCCTCGTCCCGAAGGTAGGTTGCTGCCCCACACATCTGGGGGGAGTAGTACCGGGAGAAGATACCCTTGGCCGACCGACTGTTCGAGGAGCACTTCTCGAGGATGCCGAGTGGAGGGCACGCAACCAGGAGGGCGGCGGTAGGAGGGAGGCCCTCAGATAGCAGATGTGTAGCCGCGACATAGAGGGTGATCCACGACCACCCGCGCTCCGAACCAGCTGTCTGATATAAAAGACTGGTCTCAGGGCGCCGTCCGGAGTCGGCGGAGTCTCATCCCGGGCAGCCCGCTGACCGGGGGACCGATGCGGGAGTACTCACGGACGTTTGTGCTCCTGGGTGGGCGTCTCGGCGCTGCTCCCCTGGGATGGGAAGAGGTTCTGGAGGACCGGAGTCACGTGCTCGCTCCCCGAACACACGCCTCGCGAGTGGTCCCCGGCAACAAGGGCGTGTTCCGGGAACGGCAGGACGGGGAAGGAGGCAGCGATGTGCAGAAGTATCAGGCGGCTGGCAAACCTGGAGCCACCGGCCGGTGAGGAAGAGGTGCGGGAGGCGGCTCTCCAGTTTGTGCGCAAGCTGAGCGGCACGACCCGTCCATCACGGGTCAATGAAGCCGCCTTCGAACGAGCGGTCGAGGAGGTGACGATGGCCTCCGTTAAGCTGCTGCGGGAGCTAGCCACGAACGCGCCCGCCCGGAGCAGGGAGGAGTTGGCGCGCCGGGCTCGGGATCGGTCACGCCAGCGTTTCGGACGAGAGGCTGCGGTGGAGATGCCGCGGGCCGGTGATGCGGGCCAGAGTGGTGCCTGAGAGGACAGCGTCGCACGGATAGCCCGGATTATTCACGGTCGGACTTGAAGTAAAGAAGTCTCCTCGTAAAGGTCAAGTTGTTCAACGACAAGACCAGCAAGGAGGCTTCTCTTTGCAGTCTCCGGAGGTGGTGTTTGACGGAGGCAGACTCACGAGCGATGGAGGACTCGTGCGGCTTGCCGAGGTGGACATGGAGCTGGATTGCTCAGCAGCGACGCCGACTCCACGTCCAGGAACAGCCCGGCGAGAGGCTGCCGGCGCAGGATCGTGGCGGGACACGCAGTTCTGATCGGGCCGTTGATGGTCTTGCGGACGACTTCCCGCGGGTCAATCAGGCGGATGGCGAGGCGCACGCGGCACGCCGGGCGACTAGCTGTGGAGGGCGCAGTGATCCCCGGCACGAGGGAGGAGGAGCGAGCCGCCAGATGCGGGTCGGCGGGCCGGCGGTGTGTGCGATCAGCCTCAGGATCCCCCGACCGTAGTCCGAGCCGCAGGGGTACCCGTACGGTGCGGAGTCCGAGCAGGGGTTGTAGGCACAGACTAGCTTGAAGAAGCTCCGGATGCCTCTCTTCTTGACGTAGTAGGTGTGCACGTAGTCGAACCACAAGGCCAAACCCGAGCTCAGGCTCGGGCAGGTGGCCCACACGTGCCCGAGGCTCGATGGCCCCCTGGCGCAGCCGTGGAGGGACTCAGCCTCCCGCGCGGCCCCCCAGGTGAGGTTGCCCCCGTTGTTCGGGGAGTTGATCCCCGTGGTGCCCATCCCGCTCTCGTACTGCCACAGCGCTATCAACAAGGGGTCCACCCGCCACCTCAGGCCCAGCGAGACCATGAGCGAGCCCCTCCCGTTCAAGGGGCTCGAGGGGTTGATCGAGCGGATCATATGGTTGAGGCGGCCGACGTCGGAGGGGCCGAAGCCGAGGTTGCTGATGCTTGGGGAGGCCGACGGGGGAGGGACGTACAACCGCGGTCCCGATCCAGAGGCGCGCGAGTACTCGCCCAGAGGCGCGGCCAGCAACAGCAGGGAGAGCACCGCTCCCCCGATCCGTGCGGAGGCCACTCGCTCCCTGAAGCACGTGCCGAGAGCCCACAGCAGGCCGTGGACTCTCGGCAGCCGGGCGGCATAAGTTGTCCAGGTGGCCGATGACATCCAGTCACCAAGTGTACAGGATGCGGCCGGTTCGCGCCAGTGCGCGCATTGCATCGTATTGGTGGAGGTCGAGTCGTTGCATCATAACCCATCTTGACGAAGAGGAGCCTGGAGATGGGTGTGAGGCGAGAGAGCAAGCGTGACGTAGCGAAGAAGATGTACGAGCGATATCTGAAGGCGTCGAGGGCGGAGAAGGGGGAGCTATTGGAGGAGTTCGTGGAGCTGACGGGGTAGACGTACGCACAGGTGCTACTCAAGCACGGCCCTTGCGTACGCCCCCCGTCGATCCGGCGAACCGGCCGCCCCCGGGCGTACGGGCCGCGCACGGTGGCGGCGCTGAAGGTATGCGCCGAGTCGCTGGGGTGGCCCTGCGGCAAGCGGTTGCAAGCGGCGCTGCCCGCGCTGGAACTGGAGGGGGAGTTGCGACTCCTGGCCGGGGAGCACCTCTGTTCACGCTCGACGCGACGGACGTGGCCACGGGCTGGACGGAGCTGGAGCCTGTGCCCGACAAGGGCCAGGCGGCGGTGTTCGCGGCGATAAGGGGGCGGCTGCCGTTCCCGCTCTTGGGCATAGACAGCGATAACGGCGGGGAGTTCATCAATGCCCATCTATTCAGGTACTGCTAGGCGGAAGAGCTGCCGTTCACCGAGCTCGCGAGGGTATGGCAGAATGGCTACTTGCCGACGATGAAGCTCGTAGCCAAGCAGCGGGAGGGCGCGAAGGTCAAGAAGCACTACGACGAGCCGAGGACGCCGTATAAACGGGCGCTCTCAGCAGGTGGGTGAGGAGGCGAGGCTGGAGTTCGAGCGGCTGCTGGGGACACGGGGGCCTATGGGCCTCAAGTGGCAGTTGGACGCGCAGATAGAGAAGTTGCGGCGGCTGCGGGTGGGCGCGCAATCCCTCGTGCCTGCCGCCCGCTAGATCAAGCTCGAGTTATGATGCAACGAATGCCCCTCATCAAGATTTACTTATGATTCAACACGCGCCCAAGATAGGATAAGCTTCGTCCATAGGCTGATACTGTTGCTCATGGGCGTTCGGCCGCTCGCGACGTAGCCGTCGCTATTTGCTCTCCCTACAGTAGGAGGAAGCAACCTTGGACGGAGGGAAGGGCAGGGAGAATCTGATCCGGCGGCCGGGTGGCGGGGATCGGGAGCCACGCGGAGGAGATGGAAGAGGGAGCGGTGCTCCCGGCAGACACGGACTGGGCGTTCAGCGGGAGTGGGTTAAGGATCACCTCCCCAGGATCGCCCAGCAGCCCGAGCCGGACGTCCATCAGGTGATTACTCAATTCAGGATGAGCCTGAACGCCGGAGGGGTCGTTCGGGGAGAGATCCCACCTGAAGAGAGACTGGTGCCGGAGAGAACGGTCGAAGCCTACGTCTCATCGAGACCCTCAAAGGTCGACTGGAGAGACTACAACGGCCGAAGCTACGTGACGCCTCCGAAGGACAGGGTTACTGCAACTCCTGCGTGGCGTTCTGCATCGCGGGGCTGCTCGAATCGATGGTCTTGCGGGAGCTTTCGATGTTACCGATCTGTCGGAGGCGGACCTCTACTTTTGCACCGACCACAGTTGCGATGACGGCTGGAACCCGGATGACGCGATAGACAGGGTAAGCGATGCCGGAGTACCTCTCGAAGACTGCTTCGGGTACGCGAACCATACTCTGCCTTGTGCTCCCTGTGCCGACCGGGCCGGACTGACTGGCCATCAAGGTCGCCCGTAAGGTTTCGTTTTACAACTCGGAGTCCCGCAAGCTGTACCTCGCCAACGTGGGGCCCATGGCCGCGATCATGGACGTATACGAGGACTTCGACACTCTGGGCACCGAGATATATCGTCATCGGAGCGGCGAGCTCCGGGGAAGTCACTGCGTCGAGGTCATAGGCTACGACGACGAGGACTGCTGGATCTGCAAGAACAGGTGGGTACGCGGTGTACGTCGAGGCCGACCCCGAGAACCTGCCCGGGGGTGAGGAGCCCGAGCCTGGCCGCGAGCTGGTCGGGGAAGGTGGCTCACGACCCTGCCGGGGCGGCGAGCCACGAGACAACTTCCCACTGGCGGTGCTGTTAGCGGGCAACCTGCTGGATATAAGCCCCGAGCGCCAAGCGGAGGACGCGCTCGACCGTCAGTTCGTGGGCTCGATGGCCAGAAACCTCTGCCGCCAGGCATCCCACGCACCGCCCGAGTGGATGAGATGTAAATCCAGGGTCGATGGTGCATCCGATGCCACCTCCGGCTGCGTATGCTGAGTCGCAGGGAGGGGTACCTCTTCGCAGGCGCCACCGGCGTGCGCACGGGATCCGCGCCGCGAACGCGATAGCTCAGGAGGTTCGGGATGTACCGAGCAAACCACCTCGCCGGCGAGAGAGTACAGCGAAGCAGATCGGCTCACCCCGCCACCTGGTTGGTGCCGATCGCCTTCGGGCTCATCTGGGCCATCGACGCCTGGTTCAAGTGGCAGCCGGAGTTTCAGCATACCTTCATGAAGATTGTGCGGGGCGGA
>CADDYR010000222.1 GCA_902810765.1 Chloroflexota bacterium | reverse complement strand
GTGGTGACCATCCCGTACGCCAGCGCCGAGATCGCCAGCCCCGCGGCCAGCCACCGCGACCTGTACTGCAGCTCCACCACGTGCGTCCCCCGAGGCACGTAGATCGCCCGGAGCGCGTAATCCGCCCGTATCACAGGCACCTCGCGCCCGTCCACGGCTCCCCTCCAGTCCGGGTAGTAGACCTCGCTCAGCACCAGCAGACCGCCCTCGCGGCTCGTTGTCCGTATCCTGATGTAGTCGGGCGTGTATCTGATCATCTCCACCCTGCCGGCTCGACCCGAGCGGGGCAGGTGCATCGCCGGAACGTTGCTCGCGACGAGCGCAGTCAGCCTGGGATTAACCTCTCCGGAGCTCAACAGGTCGAGCGCCTCGTCGTCCGGTAAGCGCAGCGCATCGTGCACCAGCCAGGCCCTCGGCAGCGCACCCCGGTTCAGCACGACCTTGAAGCGCGATCCCTCGTACACGGTGGGCCCCACCCACCCCGAGCTCGCGTCGCGAGGCATCACGACGTACCGCACGTTCAGCAGGTCCAGCAGGGGCGAGCGCAGGCCGCCGATGTAGAGCCCGAGTACGTGATAGCCGCGCTCTATCCCATTCATCCGTCCCATGAGCTCGCCGGTCAGCCTCAGGTGCTCAGGGTTGTACCCCTCGATGCTCTGCAACCCCAGCATCAGCCCCTCGGCGTTCGCCAGCAGGTACCGCGTCCGGGCCAGGCCCCACAGTCTCGGATGCTGCGTGGGCTCGGCGTTCGGTGAGACGTCGGCGTATCGAAACACGCTGCTCCGCGCGCGCTCCATGAGGTAGCGGCCGGTATCGGGCGGGGCGTAGAACTCCCGGACGTCGACCGTCCGGAACGCGTGCGCCCCGTGACTCGCGGGGATCCTGGAGTGCAGCTCGAACGTACGGTGAGCCCCGACGAACACGTCCGCGAACACGACGAGCGCCAGAAGGGCGACCGCCACCTCGCGCCACCCCTTGCTCCACGCCGCCAGCCCGGCCGCGAGCGACACCGCCACCGCCGTGGCCAGGGCCCATAACACCTGGTGCACGGGGTGCAGCAGCGGCACGACGGCGAGCGCGCAGGGCGCGAGCGCGAGATACCTCCAGCGGTCGCGGCGCTCGCACAGCGCCGTGATCGAAGCTCCGGCGAGGAGCACGATCGGCAGGTACGTGACGAGCAGGATGCGACCGGGGACGTGGGTGTGCAGCTGCTCGAAACCGGGGAGCAGGGCGAAGGCGAGCCTGTGCAGCGGGGTCATCCTCGAGGTCGCGAGCGTCATGCACGCCACTACCGCGCCGAGCCAGTATGGAGTCAGGTGCCGTCGCCGGGCGAGCACGGGGGAGACCGCCGCGAGTGCGGCCACGGAGCCCCCCACGTACCAGAAGTCGTTCGTCCGGAGCATCGTCAGCAGCTGCAGCGGCGCCATGCCGCCGTACCACTTCCCCGTCGAGTAGCCGCCCGCCAGGTTCGAGTACAGGTCGTACTCGAACCTGGGCAGCAGACCGGCCGCGGCCAGCCCGAACGCGAAGGCCGGGACGATCACCCCGCCCGCCACGAGCGCCGTCACGCGGCTCCGCCACCTCCCCACACCCTCCGGAGGCGAGACCAGGCTGCGGTACACCAGATAGGAGCCGACCATCAGCCCGACGTAGTACGTGCCCTGCCCGAGCCAGATGGCCATCACCTGGCTCAGCGCGAAGCCGGACAGCGCCCATCCCAGGCACCGCCTCAGCACCCCACGAGCCCCGATCCCGAGCTCGCAGCCCAGCAGGGCCACGGGCAGCCAGGCGACCACTCCCGTGTGGTTCGGGCAGCAAGGGCTCCGAGCGAGCAGCGGACCGGAGTAGGTGTACGCCACCCCGGCGACCGCCGCCCCGACCACGCCGAGGCGGATCCTGCGACCCAGCAGGTACGTGGCGAATCCGCCGAGCAGGACGTGGAACAACACGTACGCCTTGATCGCAAGCCACAGGGGCAGGAGCGTGAAGAACACCATCGAGGGCCAGTACATCCAGCCGGACTGCGCGTCGGCCGCGAACGGCGTGCCCGCCATCTGGTACGGGTTCCACAACGGGATTCGCCCGGCCCTTAGCCCCTCTCCCAGGAAGTGGAACCAGGGATAGAACTGAGTCGAGGTGTCCTGGCCGAGGGCGTCGCCGCCGACGACCATCGGCCACACGGCAACCACCCCCAGCACGGCGAGCGCCGCGAGCGCGAGGGCATCGTGGTCCAGCCGGGAGGCCAGGAGGCGGAGCCGGGCACCGGCCCGCCGCGCCGTTACAATTCCCGCGAGTGACATTCGAAGCCCGGACCGGAGGCCGCCGGCTGCAAGCCTAGCGACGGCGGAGCAGGCGCTGCGCCGCGCTCGCCAGCGCGAGGCCCGTGGCCAGCCCTCCAAGGAATCGCAGCCCGTCCGTGCTGCAGAGGCTGTACCGCCACAGCCGGACCCGCAGGATCAGAAACCTCACCATCGCCCGCAGGATCACCGACAGCTTCGCCCCCGTCGGCTCGCCCGCGAGGCGCGGGTAGTGGTTGACCCCTACCTCGATGTAGCTCGCGCCGCGCTGCCTTGCGAGGGTGAATATCTCCAGGTTGATCAGCGCGCCTGTCTCGGTGAGGGGAAGGCTGTGTATCAGCCGGGCCCGAAAGATCTTGAACGCACAGTCCAGGTCCCTGAGCGGCACGTGGAACAGCAGACGCACGGCGAGCGCGAAAATCGCCGTGTTGACCTTCCTGTGGACCGGGTCCCGGCGCTCCATGCGGTAGCCCGCCACGATGTCGTACCTGTTCACGTAGGGCAGGAGGCGCGTGATGTCCTCGATGTCGAACTGGCCGTCGGAGTCCATGCACATCAGGAACTCGCCACGCGCCGCGGCGAACCCGCTCCTCCAGGCCGAGCCGTAGCCCAGGTTGCACGGATGGTGCACAACGCGGATGCGCGGATCGGTCTCGGCGAGCCTGTCCGCGATGCGAGGCGTCTCGTCCCTGCTGCCATCGTCGACGACGACGATCTCCCAGTCGGGGAGGACTCGGTCGAGGACCTCGACGCAGTGCCCGACGACCCTCTCGAGGTTGTCCTGCTCGTTGTGTGCGGGGAGGATCAGCGACAGCCTCCCCTCGATGATGCGCTCCTGCAGCTTCACGCCCTCCCTATCTGTTGCGGCTGATGAGGTACACTACCGCCCCGATCACCACTATGCTCCAGTACGTGATCGTCCTGTCGAGCAGCGCGATCGAGCCCGCGAGCGAGCGGTCGTCGATCACGAACAGCAGCGCGGCGATCATCGCGCCCTCGACTATCCCCAGCCCCGCTGGCGTAAACGGGACCGTTGTGAGCAGAGACGCCGTGAGGGCAATGAAGATCGCGAGCGCGGGTGTGAAGTGCACCCCGAGCGAGGCGGCCACGAGCCAGAACCGGGCGCTCTCCAGCAGCCATACGAAGATCGTCAGCAGCACGATCAGCGGCAGCTGGCCACTGTACGCCCGAAGCACCCCCTCCTCGAGCCGCAGGTAGTGCGGACGGACCCTCTCGGGCAGGACCTGAGCGATCCACGGGCCGATGAGCTTCAGCGCGAACAGAGCCGATATGCTCAGTACCGCCAGCAGCGCCCCGAAGAACACGAGCGTGTCGAAGTGCGCGGGCAGGTGGTCACGGAAGGCGAGGAGCCCGCACAGCACGAGCATCGAGAAGAGTACCGCGACGTCGGTGATCCGCTCCGCCACGATGGTGCCCACCGCCTTGGTGAAAGATACCCCGGCGTTGCGCTTCAGCAGGTAGCCACGATACCCGTCGCCCAGCTTCGCGGGCAGGACGGTGTTCGCGAACCAGGAGAGGTACACGATCCTGATGAGCGAGCGGGTCCGGGGCAGCTCCTTGCCGTGCTCCGGACCGTAGCCCGCGTTGCACAACATCCGGCGCCACCTCACCGCGCGCACGTAGAAGCTGGAGTAGTAGGTGGCGAACGCGAGCAGGTACAGCCCGACGTTCGCGTGCTTCATGTGCTGAAGCACCTCGACGAACGGGATGTGCTGCCGGGAGAACACGAACGCGATGATCAGGAAGGCGATCAGGAAGGATACGAGGGTGCGCGGCTGCAGCAGCTGTCTCGCGAGCGAGGGGCTGCCCCCGCTCTCGCCCTCCGCTGGTCGAGCCGAGGAGCTCGCTCCCATCCGGCTCAGCCGGTCCTCAGCCATCCATCGCCTCTCTCCCGAGCTCTCCTCGCGCCCGGTGCTCCGCGCCCGTCCGTGGTTCGTGGGTGGAACCTGCACTGCGATGAACGTGCGAACCGTCAGGGCAGCAGATTATAGCACCTCGAATGCGGGGCCGCAAACGACGGGGGGGTGCCCGGAGCGCGTGGCGGGAGTGCATGGGAGTCGAACCCATCGAGGACCAGCTGGTCTGGCCCCCCAACGGTTTTGAAGACCGCGGAACCCACCGGGGCCCTTCCACCCCCGATCAATGTTAGGCACCGGGTTGCGCGCACGTCAAGCCGGGATCAGCGGCACCTGCGGCAGCGGCCGAAGATCGCGAAGTGGTGCAGGATCGGGTCGAAGCCGTACTTCTCGTTCAGCTCCCTCTCCAGCCCCGCGAACAGCGCCTCGTCCACCTCAGCCACCCCGCCGCACACCTGGCAGACGAGGTGGTGGTGCCGCGCCTTGCCCGTCGCCTGGTACTGCACGCGGCCCCCGCCCAGGTCGGTCTGGGTGATGAACCCCAGATCCCTCAGCATCTCGAGGGTGCGGTAGACGGTGGAGAAGCTGACGTGAGGGTACCGCCGCACGACCTGGTCGTACACGTCCTCGGCCGTGACGTGCCCCTGGACGTCGAACACGGCCTCCAGGATCGTCAGCCGCTGCGGGGTCATCCGGTGCCCCAGCTCCTGCAGACGGTCCGCCGCCTGCTCCGCGGTGACGACCTCCTGCGGTCTCGGTGGTCCTAACACGACTGGCTCACCGCCTCGACCTCGACGTCGTCGTACCCCTTCAGCTTGTACACGAGGGTAGACGCACCCCAGCTGACCAGGAATATTCCGATGATGATGTAGCCGAAAGTCTCGAAGTCCACCTCGCCCACCCAGCCCCAGAAAGCCCCTCTCAGGCCGAGCCCGGCGCTGACGATGCTCAGCACCTCGATGCTGCCGATCACGAGCGCGATGAGCACCGACACCAGCGTTATGTTCAGATTATAGTACAGCTTGCGGATCGGTTTCACGAACGCCCAGCCGTACGCCCCGAGCATCATGATCGAGTCAGTCGTGTCCACCAGGCTCATCCCGGCGGCGAAGAGCAGCGGGAAGAGCATCACGAACGCCACCGGCATGTTCTGGCCCACGGTCGTGGCCGAGATGCCGAGCAGCGCCACCTCCGTCGCCGTGTCGAACCCGAGGCCGAACAGTACCCCGAGGGGGTACATCTTCCAGCTGCTGTCGATGCCGCGGACGACCGGGCCGAAGAAGCGGTTCATCAGGCCCCGCTCGGCCAGGAACCGCTCGAGCGTGTCCTCGCTGTACGTGCCGCCGTTCGTGACCCGGCGGAACATCTTGTAGATGTCCACGAGCACGATCAGGTTGATGATCCCGATGATGAACAGGAACAGCGCGGAGACGCCGGTGCCGATCAGGCTGCCCGCGCTCTGGAGAGCGGGCAGGTCCCGGCGGACGACGTTCGCCGCGATCGCCACGAGCGCGCTCAGGAGCACGACTATCGTGGAGTGACCTAGCGAGAAGAAGAACCCGACCCCGACGGGCCGCCTGCCCTCCTGCATCAGCTTCCGCGTCACGTTGTCTATCGCCGCGATGTGGTCGGCGTCCACCCCGTGCCTCAGGCCGAACGTGTACGCGAGCAGACCGGTGCCGAGCACGAAGGCGTACTTCGTCGACACGAGGAACGTCAGCGCCCACGCGCCCAGGTTGATGAGCAGAAGCAGGGTGTACATGCCCACCACGCGGCGCCGGACCCGCCGCGAGCCGTCGTTCAGGATGAGCTCGAGCACGGTTCCCATCGTGGCTCCTTTCGAGAGATGCCGAGACGATACTGTGAAGGCCACCGTCAGGTCTTGCCGGTCGCTTCCGGCTCGCGCGCCAGGAGGTTCAGGCGACCCCGCCACCAGCTGCCACAACACCCGGGCATTTATTGCAACTAGTGGCTACTGCACTTTAGCGCATCAGAAGTTCGCCGTCAACGGGGGCTCGCACTAGCCGGGGAGGGGCGTGCCCCCCGGCGAGCTCGGGGCGCCGCTGGACGACAGCTCCCGCACCGCGGCGATGTCGCGCCGTATCTGCGCTACGAGCGCGTCCACGCCCTCGAACCTCCGCTCGTCGCGCAGGCGCGCGACGAAAGCCAGACGCAACTCCCGTCCGTACAGGTCGCCGGACCAGTCCAGGATGTGCACCTCGACGGTCAGGGGGCCGGAGTCGAACGTCGGCCTGACGCCGATGTTAAGAGCTCCGTCGAGCACAGCGCCGCCAGCGACCACCCTGCAGTAGTACACGCCGCTCCTGGGCACCAGCAGGGGCTCTCGGACCCGGACGTTCGCCGTCGGCACGCCTATCGAGCTGCCACGCCCGGCTCCGGGCACGACCTCGCCCACCAGCTCGTACGGGCGCCCCAGCAGCTCGGCGGCCCCGCCCACGTCACCGTCGAGCAGCAGGTTGCGGATGCGGGTGCTTGAGACGGGAGAGCCGCCAAGGCTCACGGGCGGCACCACCACGACCTGCCAGCCGCGCTCGGCCCCGATCGCGGCGAGCTCGCGCACGCCCGCCT
>CADDYR010000221.1 GCA_902810765.1 Chloroflexota bacterium | reverse complement strand
CCCTGCCCCCCCGAGACCACCTCGCCGATGACCCACGCACCGCCCAGGTCCCGCACCACGCCCTCGACGTCCTCGGGCGAGACGGCGACTATCGCGCCAACCCCCACGTTGAAGACGTGGAACATCTCGGCGCGCGAGACGCCGCCGAGCTCCTGGATCCACCTGAACACGGGCGGGAGCTCCCAGGTGCTCGTGTCCACCACCGCGCCGAGCCCCTCGGGCAGCATCCGGGGCAGGTTGTCCGATATGCCCCCTCCGGTGATGTGGGCCACTCCCTTGACGCGGCCATCGTGGACGAGGGGCAGGAGCTCTCGGACGTAGCTCCTGTGCGGCGCGAGCAGCGCGTCCGCGAGCGATCCGCCGAGCTCCCGGTCGTGCTCCGCGACCGACTCGGGCGTCAGTTCCCGCTCGCCGCCGTCGGTCAGGATCCGGTTGACGAGGCTGAAGCCGTTCGTGTGGGGGCCCGAGGAGGGAAGGGCGACGAGCGCGTCGCCCGCGCGGACCCTCGTCCCGTCGAGCATCCGGTCCCGCTCGACGACTCCCACGATGAATCCGGCCAGGTCGTACTCTCCCGGCGCGTACAGCCCCGGCAGCTCGGCGGTCTCCCCTCCGAGCAAGGCACAGCCGGCCTCGCGGCAGGCGGCCGCTACTCCCTCCATCACCTCCGCGACCACCTCCGGCACAAGCCTGCTCGAGGCGAAGTAGTCGAGGAAGAAGATCGGGGTCGCGCCGGTGGTGAGGATGTCGTTCGCACAGTGGTTGACCAGGTCTATCCCCACCGAGGAGTTGCGCCCCAGCGCGGCGGCAAGCCTGACCTTCGTGCCCACGCTGTCCGCGCTCGCCACGAGCACCCTGTGGTCGTCTAGCGCGTACGCGCCGCTGAAGAGACCGGAGCGGGTCAGCACCTCGGGTCCGTGGGTGGACTCCACCGCGGAGCGGATCATCCTCGCGGTCAGGTTGCCGCTCTCGATGTCGACGCCCGCCCGCCTGTATGCGTCGCTGGAGGTGGTCAAGGACTGCCTCCTAAGTCGTCAGAGCCTCGAGCAGCATTCCGTGCCGCGCCCGGAACCGGCGCGTCACCCGATCGCGCCGCCATACGCCTCGAACAGACGCCGGTATCTGAGCGGGATACGCCCCTCGATCCGCGTGCCCCGCTCGGTGTACTCCTCGCGCCTCACCTGCCCCCGATGGTGGAACAGGTCGACGAGCGAGCTCTCCGAGTACGGCACCGTGACGCTCAGCTCCACGAGGTCGCCGGCGACGATGCTCTCGACGCGGCGACGGAGCTCCTCCAGCCCCCATCCCCGCTCCGCCGATATCAGGACGTAGTCCTCGGGCACGTCACCGTCGAGGTCCGGGAGCGCGGGCACGTCCTCCGGCGCGAGGAGGTCCACCTTGTTCAGCGCCACGACGACCGGCTTGTCCGCGACGCCGAGGGACCCAAGCGTCTCCTCGACGATGCGCGCCTGCTCCTGAGCGTTCTCGTGGGTGACGTCCACCACGTGCACGAGCACGTCCGCCTCGACTATCTCCTCGAGAGTCGCACGGAAGGCGGCGACGAGCCCCGTGGGGAGCTTCTGAATGAATCCGACGGTGTCGGTCCACAGCGCGACGGTGCCGCCGGGCAGCCTGACCTGGCGGGTCGTGGGGTCGAGCGTCGCGAACAGCTTGTCCTCGGTGAGCACCGAGGCCCCCGCCAGCTTGTTGAGCAGGGTGCTCTTGCCCGCGTTGGTGTATCCGACGAGCGCGACCACAGGGTAGCCGCCCTGCCTGCGCTGCTCGCGCAACAGGTGTCGGCGCCTGCGGACCTGCTCGATCTCGCCCTTGATGTGGGCGATGCGGTCCCGTGCCTTCCGGCGGTCGACCTCGAGCTGCGTCTCGCCGGGCCCCCTGAGGCCCACGCCACCCACTCCCTGTCGGGATAGGTGCGTCCACATCCGTGTGAGCCGGGGCAGGCGGTACTCGAGCTGCGCGAGCTCGACCTGCAGCCGGCCCTCGTGCGTGTGCGCCCTGCGGGCGAATATGTCCAGGATCAGGCCCGTGCGGTCCACGACCTTGCAGTTCAACCGGTCCTCGAGGTGGCGCTCCTGGCCGGGGCTCAGCTCGTCGTCGAAGAGCGCGAGCGAGGGCAGCAGATCGGCGATCTCCTCCAGCTTGCCCCTGCCGACGAACGTGCGCGGGTTGGGCGCCTCCAGTCTCTGCACCCCCCTTCCCACGGCCCTCACTCCCGCGGTGGCCGCAAGCTGCTCGAGCTCGTCCAAGGAGTCCTCTACCCGCCACTCGCTGCCGGGCAGCTGCACGCCGACGAGGACTGCGCGCTCCTCGGGCGGCGTGGTGGGGATCGGCGTCTGCTGGCCCTGTCTCGGGCCCGACTGCGGAGCTGCTGCTCCTTCGAAATCTTGTGTCATCGCTCACCATTATATCCGAAGCGGGTGCCCGATTGGCTCCTTCAGCTGGTCTCGGCGCGCCTTCCCAGCCAGGCCGCCACGGTCCCGAGCGCGTCCCCCGCCAGGCTCTCGGAGGAGGCGTCGAGCCAGTTGATGCCGTTGATGCGACGAAACCAGATATACTGTCGCCTCGCCAGGTCGTGGCAGTCGTACTTGAATCTCTGCAGGCACTCCTCGACGTCCGCGGCGCCCTCGAAGTACGGCTCGAACTCTCCGTACCCGATCGAGCGCATCGAGGGCAGGGACCAGTCGTAGCCGTGCCGCAGCAGCCGGCTGATCTCGTCGAGCAGCCCCGCGCGCAGCTGGCCCTCCGCACGCCGGTCTATGCGCTCGTACAGCCTCGCGCGCTCCATTGTGAGGCCCAGGATCAGGAAGTCGTAGGGAGGCGGCTCGGAGCGGCGCAGCTCGGAGAGCGGCCTGCCGGTCGCGTACCACACCTCGAGCGCCCGCGCGATCCGGCGGAGGTCGTTCGGCATTATTCGGTCCGCGGACACCGGGTCCACCTGCCACAGACGCGCGTGCAGAGCGGGCGCCCCCGACCGCCCGGCTTCGCGCTCCAGCCTCGCCCTCAGTTCGGGGTTCGGCGGCACCTCGGGCACGCTCCATCCCTCCAGCCCGGCCCTGAGGTACTGCCCTGTGGCTCCGCACAGTATCGGCAGCCGGCGGCGCGCGAGCACGCCCTCCATCGTCTCGAGCGTGAGCCTCAGCTGCTGGGCGAGCGTCCAGCTCTCGTCGGGGTAGACGACGTCGAAGCCGTGGTGGGGGACGCGCGCCCGCTCCTCCCGCGTGGGCTTGGCGGTGCCGACGTCCATGTAGCGGTACACCTGTCGGCTGTCCTCGTTGACGATCTCCCCGTCGAAGCGCTCGGCGAGCGAGATCGCCAGCGCGGTCTTGCCCGAGGCCGTCGGCCCGAGCACGACCAGTGCCTTGGGCGTATCACGGCGGTCGCTCACGATGGACACATGCTATCGCATCGGGTTTGTCTGCCGCCCGGGCGGCTGATACAATCGGCGTGGATGAAGCAGGACACCTCCACCCGGACGTCGGGGCGACCTCCCCGGCAATCGGCCCACTGGCCCCTGTTCTGGGCGCTCGCGGCGCTCGTCGTGCTCCTCCCCGCCGCCTGGTTCCTCTACCTCGCGCCCACCCCGTGGGGCGGCGGCTCCCGCCCGGTGACGTTCGTCGTGCGCGAGGGGGAGGGCTGGAGGGACGTGACTCGGAGGCTGCAACAGAAGGGCATCGTGCAGCGCCCGATCACCTTCGAGGCGCTGGTGGTGCTTTCCGACGCGCGCTCGGACCTGCTGCCGGGCCGCTACCGGCTCCACAGGGGCATGAGCGCGCGCGACATCATCTCGACTCTCACGAGCGAGTCCGCCCAGGCGCGGATCACGATCCCGGAGGGCTGGCGCCTCGGGCAGGTGGGCGACCGCTTGGTGGCGCAGGGGCTCGCGACGCGGAAGCAGTGGGAGGAGGCGCTCAGGCGCCCGCCCTCGAACTCCGTGCTCGGCTCCAGACCCGCCTCCGTGTCCCTCGAGGGCTACGTCTTCCCGGACACGTACCAGCTGACCGACGCGAACGCGGCGCAGCAGCTCGTGGACGAGGGGGTCGCGCAGATGAACCGCGAGATCACATCCCGGATGCGCGCGGCCTTCGGGCGCGAGGGGCTGAGCGTCCACCAGGCGCTCACGCTCGCGAGCATCGTCGAGCGCGAGGCCCGGGTGCCGTGGGAGCGGCCGATAATAGCGTCTGTGTACCTCAACCGCCTGCATCGGGGGATGAAGCTGCAGGCGGACCCGACGGTGCAGTACGCCGTCGGCAGGCCTGGCGACTGGTGGCCATCCCCGCTCACCCGGTCCGACCTACACAATCCCTCGCCGTACAACACCTACGTCCACGGCGGGCTGCCTCCCGGTCCCATATGCAGCCCCGGCCTGCCCTCCATCGAGGCGGTCGCCCATCCCGCCCGCACGAGCTACCTGTACTTCGTCGCAAAGGGAGACGGGACCCACGCCTTCGCCCGGACGTATCAGGAACAGCTCGAGAACATCCGGCGCTATCAGGGGCGCTGACGCCGAGAGAGCCGGCACGTCCTAGCCGCGGTACCGCTTGCCGCAGTACGTGACCCGGCCGCCGGCGTCCGCGTGGTACTCGTACTCGCGCGACACCGCGTCGAGCACGATCACGTAGCCCTTCGTGGGTCTGGGGGTGTAGGTTCGGCCAGGCTCCGGGCAGCCCAGGCTCTCGTCGGGCCACTCCATCTCCTTGATCTGGCAGACGATTATGGCGTCCGGCTCCACGCCCGCCCGGACCGCGAGGTCCCTGCGGGCTGCGGCAACGGCCTGCACCGCGACGGTCGAGATCATCGGGACGACCTTCACCTCCGGTTCGTGAGCTCCGATGCGGCTGCGCTGCATTCTACGGCATCCCTCGCGCCCGGCGCGAGTCGCAGCCGTCCCACCGCGTCCGGGAGAGCTAGCCCTCACCCTCGACGACCGTCTCGTCCACCACGTCGCGCACCATCGGGACCTCACGGACGACCTCCTCGGCCGCCTCGCTGTCCTCGAGGCTGCGCACGGTCCCGCGCAGCGTCACGACCCTGTCGCGCACGAGCACGTGGAGGTCGAGGTCGGCCGTGCGGGCGTCGGCCCGCAGCGCGTGGGTCGCCTCGTACACCAGATCGTCGTCCGTGAGCGTCGTGACCTCTCCGGTGGCCTCCTCTCCCCCCTCGATCTCGTCGGGGAGCGGCGCGCCGGGCGAGCTGGCCCCGCCCTCGTCCTGTGCCTCCGGCACTATGACGGGGTCGGTGGGAGGTGTGTACGGCTCGCCGGACTCCGTGCTCTCCCCGACCGACTCGCGGTCCTCGTCCGAGAAGTCGCGGTCGAGGCTCTCCCATCGATCGAGGGTCACGCCCTCGGCGTTCTCGACGTCCTCCTCGGGAGGGTACTCCATCCCCTCGACCGGCTCGTCGGCTCGGCTCTGGTCTCCTCGGTTGGTCATGCTCTCTCCTGCCTCCTGAGAGATGCCCGTCACGGCCTGGGACTTGCAAGAGCGGTGCCAGCCGCGGTTTGACACCGGTCCCGGGCTTACCTAAGATTGGCCTATGCAGCGCCCTCGGCAGCCCGCAGGAGATTCAGCGTGGCGTTAGCGCACCTCCTCCTCAACAACCGCTACGAGCTCGAGAAGCCCCTCGGCCAGGGCGGCATGGCGCGCGTGTACCTGGCGCGCGACCGGTTCCTCGGCCGCCGCGTGGCCGTGAAGATCCTGCACCCCTCGCTCAGCGGCGACGAGCGCTTCCTGTCACGGTTCAGGCGCGAGGCCGAGGCCGCGGCGGCGTTGAACCACCCCCACATCGTCAGTGTGCACGACGTCGGGAACGACGGCGACATCCACTACATCATCATGGAGTACGTCGAGGGGCTGGACCTGAAGGAGCTGCTGCTGCGGAGCGGGCCTCTGCCTCCGCGCCGCGCCGCCGACGTGGGCTCGCAGGTGGCGACCGCGCTCCAGTACGCGCACGAGCACGGACTGGTGCACCGGGACATCAAGCCCCACAACATCATGGTCTCCCCCTCTGGACTCGTGAAGGTCGCGGACTTCGGGATCGCGAAGGTGCTGAGCGAGGTGTCGCACACCGAGGACGGCAACACCCTCGGCACCGTGCAGTACATCGCGCCCGAGCAGGCCCAGAACGGTCCCGTGACGGCCAGGACCGACGTGTACTCGCTCGGCGTGGTGCTGTACGAGGCGGTCACGGGCTTCCTGCCGTTCCCGGGCGAGAACGCGGTGGCGATCGCGCTAGCCCACATCCAGCAGGAGCCGATAGCGCCCAGCGTGCTGCACACCGACGTGCCCCCCGAGTTCGACCGCATCGTGCTGAGGGCGATGGCCAAGAGCCCCCGCGACCGCTTCTCCTCGGCGGAGGAGATGGGCAGGGCGCTGCAGGAGTTCGAGCGCCAGGCGTACCTCACGGGCACAGCTACCGACGACGAGACCGCGCCCCCGGCAGAGCGGCAGCCCGTGCCGGTGGTGGTGAGGCGGCCCGAGCGAAGGCCGATGGGCTGCGCGACCAGGCTCGTCGGACTGCTCACGCTCGCGGCCATCCTCGGGAGCGTGCCGCTCACGCTCTGGCTGCTGAGTCAGACGGGCAGGGCACCCGGCGTACAGCCGTCTCCCACCCCTGCGCCGATAGTCGTGCCGGCGACCCCGGCACCGAAGAAGGGTGGGATCGTGCCCAGGGCGACCGTCGTGCCCGCCGCCGGCCGCCACGCTGCCGGACCCTAGCGCTCCACGGCGGTCGCCTCCGTCCGGGTCGCGGCGGGCCTGGACAGCCACTCGGCAACCGCCGACGGCAGGCTCCGAGCAGGACCCTTGCGGATCGTCG
>CADDYR010000220.1 GCA_902810765.1 Chloroflexota bacterium | reverse complement strand
GGGGCAGCGGCGCCGAAGTCGCCGTGGCGCCGGGCAGTGGGGTGTCGGTGGGCGACGGGCCGCCCCCAACGGCGGGCGCGCCACACGCCGAGAGCACGAGCGAGAGCGCGATCAGCGCTCCCAGAGTTCGCTTCATTCCGATCTCTCCTCTTCCGAGGTTTGTTCCAACCATACTATGCGCTGCAGAGTCGCGCAGGCAACGCGAATCCGTCGCGATTTACGCGTTGTTGACACCAGGGGGCTTGTGTGATTAGAACATTTGTGCTAATATCTGTCCAGCAGTTAGCGACGAAGGGAGTGCGGACCCTATGCACCTCACCGACGCGATAGACCAACAGCCGGAGTACTCCTCCGTCCTCCTGGAGGACAGCTGCGTGACGCTACAGCGCACGCTCGTCCTCGAGGAGGACTCGCTCGAGGAGGCGTTCGAGCGGATCCCCTGGACGAGGCTGGTGTTCCTGCGCTGCGACCGCCAGAAGGGCGGCAAGCGCATCCTGCTGTACAGGTGGAGGGCCGAGCCCGGAGGCTGGACGGACGACATGTGACGCTTTCTCGCTGACCCGTAGCGGATAAGAGCGCGGGCGGTTTCGCGATGACATCGCGAAACCGCCCGCCTTCGTTTTAGGTGCTCGGAGCACGGAAAGGTGTGGCTGTTGACCGATTACGATGCCGCTGGGCTGTGCGAGCTCGCAGGGCGGGCGCGCGACGGAGAACCCGCCGCGCGCAACGCCCTGTGGGACGCTATGCGTGAGGTCGTGGCCCGGGCGGTGGAGCGCCAGCGCGCGCTCCCGAGGCTGTGGGACCGCGACGACCTCCGCCAGGAGGCGTTCGTCGTGTTCGCCGGGGTATGCTCGTCCTGGGACGGCTCGGACGTGCGCGCCTACTTTCAGGGGGAGTATCCGCGGGCGCTCGCCCGCCGCGTGCGCAGGGAGTGGCGGAGACAGAGGCGCGAGCGGAGCTGGCAGGCGATGGTCGAGGCCGGCGAGGACGTGCGAGCGACCCAGATGTACCGGGTCGCGGAGATCGTCGAGGCGATCTCGCGTCTCCCCGAGCCCGTCCGGACGGTCCTGCGGCTGCACGTCGTCTGGGGGCTGCCGCTCGCGCAGATAGGGCGCCAGCTCGGGCTCGGACGCCGGGGGCTCGAGAGGGCGGTGCCGCTCGCGCGCCGGGCGATCTCGGGCGAGCTCCAGACGCGCGAGCAGCGCCTCGAGGGCAGGGTCAGGGCGCTGTTCGCGTCCGCCGACTCGCGCGGCTACCTCAGGGGCACGTCGAGGCAGATCAGGCGCAGACTCGGGATGAGTCCGCAACAGTACGACGGTTTTCTGGAGTACCTCGAGCGCAGCGGCGTGCTCGCAGGGCGGGCGCGCGGCCACGCGGGCAGGCTCACTCCCGGCAGCCCCGACGCCGCGCTCAGGCTGCTTCGGGAGCGGGCTCGTGGTGCCGAACTTGCGAGCGGCCGTCAGGTCGAGAACACCGATCGCGAAGGAGGCTGACCCGTGAACGAGATCACCGTGTACGTCCGCCGGGGCTGCGGCTTCAGCCAGGGCACGCTCGCGTTCCTGAACGCGCTCGGCGTGCCGAACCGCACCGTGAACATAGACCTCGACCCGGAGGCTATGCAGAGGATCAGGCAGCTGGGTGACCGGATGGAGACCCCGTACGTGGACTTCGGCGACGGTCAGCTCCACAAGATGCCCACGAACCAGGAGGTGCTCGAGCAGGTCAAGCAGCGCATGGGCGAGCTCCCGCCCTCCTGAGGAGCAGGGCTTGAGTCGTCTGGCGAGACGCGGCGCCTCTTCCCCGTGTCTCGCCATGGGCGAAGCCTCGAGGTCCGGGCTATGCCGGATATCCCCGGGCGGATGAAGTCGTCCCGGTGGGAGATGGCTCGGCCCCTCAGCAGGGCATCTACCTTTCGCCCGAGCCGGCGGACGGCTAGGAGGCACTCGGAACCATCCCCCGCTCGCGGGGAGCCTGGCACCCACCCCAACTGTCCGACGAGATCGGAGTTAGTACTCCTTGCTCTCAGCCACCTCGACGATCCGCGCTCTGGGGCTCTCCATGACCGTGCCCTCGACTCGACCCCACAAGTCGCGCAGCGCGGCGAGACAGGTCTCCGCCTCGCCGGCACGATCGAACTCGAGGTCGATCATGACGTAATTCGGATCATCCGTCGGGCGTAAGATCCGGTAGCGGCGCACTCCTGATCGCTCCCGGCCAACAGGATCGCTGTCGAAAGCTGCCTTCCAGGAGACGAAGTCACGGATCGGGTGCTCGATGCGCATGATGACCATCTTAGTTCCTCTCGTAAGACTCTTCGACGAACATCCCTGTGGCGTCGCCCGAGATCCAGCTTACGACGCGGTTCGGTCCTCCCCTCGGGATGGCGCCTGATAGCCCGCGTCGCTCGCCTTGCGCGAGGCTTCCATGAACTCGTCCGGCGAAAGGAGTTTCATCGTCTTGTAGTCCTTGAGGTGCCCCGGGGCCAGCACAGCGAGGGCGATGGCCACGGCGGTGGTGTCGTCCGGCGCGGTGTAGGTCGCCACCACGTCGTAGTCGCCCAGACAGTAGTCGAAGCTGTCCAGCTGCGCCCCCATCCGTTCGAGGAGGGCGCGGAGCCCCTCGACACGGTCCTGGGGCTTGCTGGCGAAGGCCGCCGCTGCCTCCGCAGTGTAGGATGCTTGAATCATGTAGCGTGCCATTATTCATCTCCTTGAACTCGTCCCGGGTCACTGTGCGCCGTCGGCTGTGACGGACTGGGGCCGGGTATTCACAAGGCTCTCCCTGCGTCTGCTCGGACATCCGCCCCGCGACTTGCCCCTTTTGCTTTGCCCTTGCCACGATGACGCCCTGCATGCTCAGCCCGCTGTTGTGCCCTCCTTCGCCGTGCGGTAGCATCCGACCGGATACCAGCTCAACCCTCTCCCGGGCCGCTCCAGTCGAAGGGGATGTGCTTGCTCGACCTGCCGGTGAAGTTCGTCATGAAGCCGAACACCTCCGCCGTCTGCGTCACGTCCCCGCTGCCCCAGGTGGCCACCTGGCCCGGTCCGACCTCGCTGCCGGGTGGATTCAGTAGCTGTACCCTCTGGCCCGGTGGGGTGGTGGGGCCCGAGAGGGCCTCGGCGGTAGCAGTCACCTTGCCGGGCACCTCCGCCCGCCAGTGGGCGAGGTCGCCTTCCAGCTCGAACGTGATCGGCGCGAACTGGAGCCCGCGCATGTCCCCTATGAGGTTCGCAAACCCGGCGGGCCAGCCACCCGCCCGGCCGCCAAAGATCGTCTGCAGGGCCTCGCGCTGCCGCTCGTCGGCCCGCTCGTCGAGGAAGATGCCCATCGCCACCTTCGCGCCCGCCCAGATGTTGCCGTCGAACATCCCGAGGGCGAGCACATTCAGCCCGTCCAGCCGCACGTCCCCGTAGTGACCCTCTCGGATGTGCCAGGCGAGCACGCCCTCACAGTGGTTGTTCGTCGGTGGCTGGGCGAACTCGCAGGGGCAGGGGATGCTGCAGCTGCAGACGTCGAACCAGTCGCCCTCGACTCGCCACTCGGGTACCTGTGTCATCGCTATCTCCTCCCGTAAATTCCATCCGCCAGCGCCGTGCGCCACCCGGCGCCTCCCCGATCACATAGCTCCGCCGGCTCCGCTCAGGGCCATCGCGAGCAGCGCCACTCCTCCCAGGACCATCAACGCCCCGAGCGGCTTCGCCACCCTGTGCCCTCCGGGCAGCGTCTTCTCGACGAAGATGATCACGGCGGCCGTGAGCATCCACGCCAGGTTCATCATCCCGAGCGCGACCAGCCCCACCATGAGACCCGCGCAGCAGCCGAGGCAGTCGAGCCCGTGGAGCGCCCCCAGCCGCAGCGCTCCGCTCGGGCCCGGCTTGTAGTGCTGCATCAGGAAGAAGAGAGGTGAGGAGCAGCGGGCGTGGCAGGAGCGCTTGAGCGCCGTGAACTGATACAGTCCCCCCAGGATCAGGAGCACAGCGGGCAGCAGCGAGCCCCACGAGCTCAGGCGGCCGGACAGGAGACCGTAGGAGTAGACGGGCAGGCCGACCAGGGCCCAGACCCCGAGGTAGCCCGCGAGGAGCGCCGCCATCCACGCCCACGAGCGGGACGTGCCCTTGTAGAGCAGGATCAGGGGCAGAGCGGCCGGGATCATCATCGCGGCCATCATCACGACCCAGCCCAGCAGGAAGAGCGCTGCCCCGCCACCGGCCATGCCCGCGCTCTCCATGCTGCCCATCGGCTCGGGGCGATAGATGGCGGAGATGGTGTACGCCCAGGCGGCGGCGGTGAGCCCGAGGAGCGCCGCGACCGCCCACAGGTGCTCGCGGCGCCTCAGCACCTCGAGCGGCGCTGCGTGCTGTCGAGGAACACTGTCAGGATCGGACATCTCTAGCCTCCCTTCCTTGTCTCGAGGCGCGGGGCGCCTCTCGGCTACGAGGCCGGTCCCGAGTACTCGAACGGGGCGAACGCCGCGTACTTGCCCGAGTGGTCGTATTCCACCCCGTCGCGTACTCGGAACGTTCGCGAGGCGGCGAGCGATCCGTCCTTCCAGACGAACCCCTCGGGCAGCAGCGCACGCGGGTGCGCCTCGGCTCCCGTGACCGGGTTCCTGATCGGCTCCAGCTCGAGCTCCAGCGCACCGCCAGCGCGGACCGAGGAACAGTGGTCGTCCAGGCGCAGCTCGTAGGGCACGGGGGGCGGCTCGTGCACCTCGGTCCAGGTGTTCCTCAGGATCGCCCAGGGGCCTCCGGCTTCGCCGGACAGCAGCGTGGAGAGCGCCTCTCGCTGCGCGTCGTCCGCTCGCTCATCGATCAGGAAGAGTACCTTCCCGTTGCCCTCGTGGATCGCCCCCGGCCAGTCACCCAGCGCGGAGAAGTTCAGCCCGTCCAGCCTCACGTCGCCGTAGCTGCCCTCCTCCACGTGCCAGGTCCAGCCGCCCTCGCAGTTGCCTTTCGTCGGCAGGGCGTTGAAGTTGCAGGGACAGCCGTAGTCGCAGTTGCACGCCAGGATCACCGTGCCCCTCAGGTGCCAGGTCGTGCCGGCTTGGGTGGTCATACGAACCTCGATCCTCCCCGGGGGGTGGCGGGGAGCTCCGCGCCGCCGGCCCGTGGGACATCTATGCCTCCCGATATTGCTCGGATGAGACTGTCGTCGCCTCCCAGTTTGCACGCGCCGGCAGGCCATGACCACGAACGCCCTGCGTAATCACCCACATCTTTGCCCACAGCTTCCGCCGTCGTATAATGAGGTCAGGTTGCAGCGCAGCGGGCGAGTATCATGGATCCCGATGGGCACCGGCCCTTTGGAGATATCCTCAGGCGCCATCGCATCGCCGCCGGATTGACGCAGGAGGAGCTGGCGGAGCGGGCGGGCCTGAGCGCGCGGACCATAAGCGACCTCGAGCGCGGGGTGAACCTGAGACCTCGCAGGGACACGGTGCCGCTGCTCGCCGACGCGCTCGAGCTTTTCGGGACGGATCGCGCCGAGTTCGAGGCCCTCGCGCGCAGGCGCCCTCACCAGCCCGGGCGCGTCGCCCCCCTCGTCACCCTGCCCCGTCAGGCTCCGCCGTTCATCGGCCGCGAGCGAGAGGTACACGCAGTAAGCCAGCTGCTGCGCTCCGACGTCCGCCTGCTCACGCTCACGGGCCCCGGCGGCATCGGGAAGACCAGGCTGGGCTTGCAGGTCGCCGAGGACCTGGCGGAGGAATTCGCACACGGCGCGTGGTTCGTCCCCCTCGCCCCCATCAAGGGCCCCGACCTCCTGGCGTCGGGCATCGCCCGTGCGCTGGGCCTGGCGGAGGCGGGAGGGCAGACCCTGCCGGACGTGGTCGAGGCGTACCTGCGCGACAAGCACCTGCTGCTCGTGCTCGACAACTTCGAGCACGTGGTGGAGGCCGCGACGCTCGTGTCCGGGCTGCTGGCCGCCTGCCCCCGGCTCAAGATGCTGGTCACCAGCCGCATGGTGCTGCACCTCTCGGACGAGCACGTCTACCAGGTACCCCCGCTGACGCTGCCCCCACCCGGCCAGCCGGCCGGCGTCGAGGAGCTGTCCCGATACGAGGCCGTAAGGCTGTTTGTCGAGAGCGCGCGGGCCGCCAGGGCCGACTTCGCCCTCACCGACGAGAACGCCCCCGCGGTGGCCTCGATATGCCACCATCTGGACGGGCTGCCCCTCGCCATCGAGCTGGCTGCGAAGAGGGTGAGGCTGCTGCCTCCGCACGCGATACTCGCGCGGCTGGGCAGCAGGCTGGGACTGCTCACGGGGGGAGCGAGGGACGCTCCCGCCAGGCAGCGCACGCTCAGGGCGACGCTCGACTGGAGCTACCAGCTGCTCGGAGAGGCCGAGCGGAGGCTGTTCGTGCGCCTGGCCGTCTTCGCGGGCGGCTGCACCCTGGACGCAGCGGACGCGGTGTGCAACCTCGAGGGCGACCTGGACGTGCTGGAGGGCCTGGACGCCCTCGTGGACAGGAGCCTCGTGCGGCAGGTGGATGGCACGGACGCCGAGCCCCGCTACAGGATGCTGCATACGATCAGGGAGTACGCGCTGGAACAGCTGGCGGCGAGCGGCGAGGAGGCGCGAGTTCGGCAGGCCCACGCCGAATACTGCCTGAGGCTGGCGGAAGGAGCGGAGCGGAGGCTCGCGAGCCCGGAACAGGGCGCGTGGCTGAGGCGGCTGGAGGCCGAGCACGACAACCTGCGGCTGGCCCTGCGTTGGCTGCTGGACCGGGCGGACGCGGGGCGGGCCCTGCGCCTGGGCGGCGCGCTCTGGTGTTTCTGGTACGTGCGCGACTATCCGAGCGAGGGGCGTCGATGGCTGATGGAGGTCCTCCGGG
>CADDYR010000219.1 GCA_902810765.1 Chloroflexota bacterium | reverse complement strand
TCCTGAAGCTGGTACTCGAGCGAGGTTACGATCCCGAAGTTGCCCCCGCCTCCCCGGAGGCCCCAGAACAGGTCCTCGTTCTCCCCCTCGCTCGCGTGCAGCAGCCGACCGTCGGCCGTGACGACATCCGCCGAGAGCAGGCTGTCGACGGTGAAGCCGCATCTGCGGACGAGCCAGCCGAAGCCCCCTCCCAGGGTGAGTCCGGCGATGCCCGTCGTGGACACCTGTCCACCGGTCGTTGCCAGGCCGAACGCCTGCGTCTCGCGGTCGAACTCGCCCCACGTGACGCCCGCCTCGGCACGGGCGATGCGCCGCACGGGATCTACGCGGATGCCCTTCATCCCCGAGAGGTCGATTACGATACCTCCGTCGCAGACGCTCTTGCCAGCCGCGCTGTGACCGCCGGAGCGGACCGCGACGAGCGCGCCGTGGGTGCGCGCGAAGGCGACGGACCTCATCACGTCCGACACCCCGGCACATCGGACGATCAGCGCGGGGCGCCTGTCGGCCATCCCGTTCCAGACCTTGCGGGCCTCGTCGTAATCGGGATCACGCGGGCGTATCAGCCTGCCGCGCAGGCCCGCCTCCAGGTCCCGGGCGGCCTCCTCGGGGATCGTATTGCTCGTAAGCTCCTGTATTGCTGCCATGGTCTCGAAGTACCTCCCTGTACGTTGTCTTCCCCGGCGAGCTCGGCCGGGCTGTGGCTCGGCTTGCCCGGAACGCCGATAGACGTCGGCGGCGCTGTGGCGCCTTGTCGGCTCGCTGCCGCTGCTCTCAATCCCACTTCATGCCTCGCCTCTCCCACACTCAGCGCGTCGCCGTCACGTAGCGATAGCGGCCCTCCAGGTGCACGCCGCCCACGCTCGTCCTCGAGCGCTCCAGGGCCTGGAGCACCGACGCCCTGAGCGTCTCCTCGTCCACCACGTGCAAAGCCTCCTGAATCACGTAGGTCGAGCGCAGCGCCCGCCATGCCGCGTCGAGGTCGGAACAGTCGAGAGAGCAATCCACGGCGCCGCTGCCCACGACATCGAGCCCGGCTCGGTCCATCAGGAGCTCGAGGTCGTCCTGTTCGGGGGGAGCGAGGGGGGCATCGCTTTGAACCGGCGACGACAGCAAAGGCTCCACTGCTCGAAGGATGCTGCTCCGATCGCGCTCCGTGGAGTCGCTCCAGGTCGCTATCACCACGCGCCCACCGGGTTTGCAGACACGGCGTAGCTCCCTCAGCGCACACGACATATCGGCGGTGAACCGGGACGGGTTGACCGCGACGGCCGCGTCGAACGTGTCATCTGCGTAGGGCAGAGCCTCCGGTCCACTGGGGCGGAGATAGGGCCTGACAGGATGCCCCCGAGCGGGACTCGGGAGCGTCTCCGATCCATCGAGCGTGCTTACCTCGGCGCCCCAGTCCTCTCCCAGGGCGCCAAGCGCTCCCGCGCCGCCGCTGGCGTCGAGCAGCCGCGTGCCCTCCGTCACCCGTGCCGCGTTGAGCATCGCCTTCCAGAGCGACTCGCACATCGTCTCCCGAGACTCCAACTGCTTCGGCTCGGACATCTGCCGGGCTGCCGACCCACCTGCCTGCGTAGTGACCACGCGGTCATGCTAAGCCGTGCCCACCGTAAGGGCTTCCCCAGCCCCGGCCATCTTTGGGTGCGGTCGGAGGACGTGAAGTGGCCCGAACGGGCCACGGAGTCGTGCGGAGCCCGGGCGAGCACCTACGCTCTGTCATCCCGGTGCCGCCTTCGTTTTGTCAACCTGAGCCCTTGTGACGATGTGAGTAGAGATGGCCTCGGGGTGATGGGCGCATCGTCCGGGTTCGGTATCGGGTAGAAGAGGTGGGTGGCACTAGAGCAGGTAGTGCTGCGCTGCGTAGGCGGCCGCCGCGGCGCGGGAGGGGAGGTCGAGCTTGGCGAGGATGTTCGCGACGTGCCGGTGCACGGTGTGCTCGCTGAGGATCAGGCGCTCGGCGATCTCGCGGTTGCTCAGTCCCTCGGATACCAGGCGCAATACCTCCAGCTCTCGGGCGGTGAGGCTGACTCCGGATGGTGATCCGCCAGCCTCGGGCGGCGCTTTCGCCCGCCGCGCGAGCCTGTACCGCCGAGCCGTCTCCTCGACCTCCTCCAGGTCCAGAGGCGCGCCCAGCCGCTCGAACGTCCTACGCGCAAGGGCGAGCTCCTGCCTGGCATTCTCGCGCATGGAGGGATCGTGCGCTCGCAGCAGGCTCTCAGCCCTTCGCCTGCGGGATACGGCCTCCTCGTACGGCAGGCCCATCTGCTGCCACAGTACGATTGCTCTCTCGAAGCGGGCAGCGGCGTCCTGCCAGCGTCCATAGTGGTGCGCGATCAGTCCGGACGCAGCCTCGAGCAGAGCCGTGCCCAGCGGGCCGACCTTGCGGTCCGCCGTCTCGGAGAGCGCGGCGAGCAGCTCCCTGGCCTCGGCATCCTTACCCGCTCGCAGGTACACCTCGATGCCCGTGCTGAGCAACCGCTCCGACCTGCCCTTCGCCTCGAGGTCACGCCACATGCTCATGCACCGATCTATCGCCGTCGCCGCGGCGCTGGTGTCGCCAAGTGCCAGGTAAACCCTTGCCAGCACCGGCCCCAGCTCGCGCATAGCCTGGAACTCGCCTTGCCGCTCGTACTCGGGCAGGGCTCCTTCGAGCAGCCGTCGGGCTTCATCCAGCCGACCTTGCCGCCGCAGCAGCTCTGCCTTATCGGGCAGGGACTTGAGACGAGATATGGGATGGCCCATCCTGCCCGACTCGATCGCACTGTCCATGAGCTCGGCGGCCTTCTCCCAATGCCCGAGCTGCATCTCCACCTCGCCCACCTTGCCCGGCAGCAGGCTGACGCTCGGCTCCCAGCCGGCCCGATTGGTGTACTCGATGCCCTCCCTGAGGACCTCGGAGGCTCTCTCGAACAGGCCGAGGGTGAGCAGACTGAACGCCAGGTTGTTGTATGCCCGGATCGCGGCGCGCGGTATCCCGCTCAGCTTCCCCAGCTCCAGGCTGCGCTCCAGGTGCTCCATCCCGCGCTCCGCCTCGCCGATCTCCAGGAGGGAGGACCCTATGTTGTTCAACGCGTCCGCCTCGATGTCCCTGGCGCCGATCTCCCTGGCCAGGCGGATGGCCTTCTCGCCCCAGGCTGTGCTCTCTCGGAGTCGGGAGGAGAACATGCAGAGCTGGGAGAGCGCGTTGTACGTCTGAGCCAGCTCATAGCCCGGCGGTTCCGCCTCCAGCACCTCGAGCGCTGCCAGGGTGTGTTCCAGGGCGGCACGGGTATCGCCCCTCTCCCACGCGATACGGCCCAGCCCGCGGTGGATGCCGCCCACCCTGAGCCTGTCCCCGAGCCGCTCGTAGAGACGTCGGGCCTCTTCCCAGTGGCGCGCGCAGAGGTCCGTGTCGCCCAGGGGGTAGGTGGCGTTGCCGAGCTTCCCCGACAGGTCCGCCCTCCCCCTCACATCCTCCGCGGGCGTCAGGTCGAGGGCCGTCTGGTAATGCTCCACGGCTTCGCGATAGGCGTGCACGCTCATCGCCTTGTCGCCGGCCATTCGTGAGTAGCGCATCGCCCGCTCCAGATCCCTCGCCTGCAGGCTGTGGTACGCGAGACGGTCGACGACCGCCTCGACACGGCCCTGGTATATCTCCTCCATGACGTGCAGCGTCTCTCGATGCTTGGTACGCCGCTCCCTCCCGAGCAGGCTGTCGTACACCGCCTCTCGGGTGAGCGCGTGCCTGAAGATGTACACGTCCTCGCTCTGGCTGGCGATCTCGACGACGAGCTGACGCTCGACCAGCCGCTCGACCGCTCGCAACAGCTCGTGCTCCTCGAGGCCGGTCAGCGCGAGGAGTATCTGGAAGTCGAAGCGGCGCCCGACGACCGCCGCGTAGTGCAAGACCTTCAGGCTCGCCTCGTCGAGGTCCCCGGCGCGGTCCAGGATGCTTTCCCGCAGCGATGCCGGGATCGCGATCCGCTCTATCCTCTTACCCTGTCTGCTGTCCTCGATGAGCGCGTCCAGGTGGCCGCTCTCGACGAGGTTCCGCAATATCTCCTCTATGAAGAAGGGGTTGCCACCAGTGCGCTCGTGCAGAGTGTCCGCGAAGGCGGCCGGGATCGGGCGATCGAGCACGATCCTCAGCATCCGTGCCGATTCGGAGCGCGTCAGGGGGGATAGCCGTAGCTCGTGACACAGGCGGTCCCGGGTGAGTCCGGTGATCAGGCGTGCGAGCGGACGGCCCGGGATCAGGTCATCGCTGCGATAGGTTCCGACCACGAGCGTCCGGTCGTGCTCCGTGGCACGCGCAAGATGCAGGATCAGCTCCTGGCTGGTCCGGTCCGACCAATGCAGGTCCTCGAGCACCAGGACCCGGCAGATATGCCCGGACGCGGGTGCCACAACGCGGTATACGGCCTCGAACAGACGCTGCTTCTCGCCCCACGGGTCGAGTGCGGGGCCCGGGGTTGTGCCCAGGTCCTGCAGCTCCGGCAAGAGCTTCCCCAGGGCTCCGCCCCACGCTCCAGCGGCACCGGCTATCGCCTCCCAGCCGTGTTCCCTTGCGAAGCGCCGGATGGCATCCAGGAACGGGCCGTAGGGAACGGTCGGATCCTCGCGGTAGCAGCGTCCCACCAGGATCTCCACCTCGCCCGGCACCCGGACACGCTCGACGAACTCCCGCAAGAGTCGGGTCTTGCCGACGCCGGCCTCCCCACCCACGAGGACTACCCGGCCGGACCCGGCCTGCGCCGCGCGGAGGTGACGCTCGAGCTCGCGCAGCTGAACGTCCCTGCCGATCATCACTGGCGACAGGGTGAGATCACGGCGCACCGTGCACATCCTTTGCTCGAGAGTCCCGCTGCCTCGTACGGCTGGATTGTATCACGCGGCCGTTGAGCGTGCCTCCTTGCCGGAGTACGCGCCGTGCGCCTCAGGCGGCGGGGAGATGCCAAACGAGGACAGAGTGGTCGCGCGGTAGGTGCGTTCGAAGCGGTACCAGATAAGGATCGAGCCCCACCATCTGCCCGAAGCGGAGCTCGTCGACCGCGCGAGGGACGAAAGTCCGGAATCTTGGGGGAAGCGGCTCCCCGAGGCGGGGGAAATCCCGAACTTTTTGCCTGAATCTAACGCTCCTCGCCCGCGCCATCAGCGTGGCGCCCCGCGGCTCGCCTATCACTTCGAGGACACAGCGCCGCCCGAGTTCTTCGACCCGCTCGCAGGCTCCTCGAAGCAGTACCGCAATCCGATCGCTCTTGCCCAGGAATGGCAGGCCATGCTCAGAGCGGGGGAGCGTGCTTCACGGGCTGATCTGGCCCGCCAGCTCGGCGTCACCCAGGTTCTGGGCCTGCTTGATCTCGCACCCGAGGTCGTGGAAATCGTCCTTGGCCTTGGTGACCCCTTATCGACCCCCGTCGTCACCGAACGAAGCCTGCGTCCGCACCTCAAGTTGCCGGTCGAGGAGCAGGGGCGCGCGCTCGCGGCGATTTCTGAGTTGCAGGGGAGTTGCTAAAGGTGATGCCCCTATCTCCGTCAAGTCAAGCGGCGGTGTCTGAGACAGCGAATATCCGCATGTCGCCGGATCGCCTCCGTCTCTCTCAGAGCGAACCGGAGACGGCGGGGTAAGTCACGGACGCAGCGCTGAATCAGGGACGGCTCGAATCTCCTGCGGCCCAAGCGTTTTCCGCGGGCCGTACAGGACCTCGTCGGCCCGCTCGGCCAGGATTCTGGCCGCTTGATTCTCCACGTTCTTGGCGCCAAAGAAGCGGACAACCCAGCCACGTGCGCGTGCAAGCTCGGCCAAGATCCGGCGGTACATGATGGAGTCCGCGTGGGATTCGTACGGTGCGCATCGCTGGACGGCGATGTCTTCGGGGAAATCGAGAGGCCAGGCTCGGAGCGAGACTGAGACGATCGGTTCGTGCAGTGCAGATGCGAGTTCGTCCAGCGAAGTTGATGTTGCCCGGGCCACCAGTTCCGAGGTGGCGGCATCGTCGAGAGATTTACCTTCGTAGTGGATAGGCGCCATCGGCATGCCAGGCTCGATCAGTTCGATCCGCCGGCGGTCCACAACCTGGTAGTCGACCGATGCCGTGACTGCCACGGCCCAACCGAGATGATGGGCTATCCCCACACGCATGGCTCCGAGTATACCCTTCGTGCACCTTCATCCCCATGTGCCCGAGCGGGTTGTGGGGGCAGCAGTTGACGCCGGCCACGGACCCGTCGAGCGAGATGCCCATGTGAACGAAGACCTTGCTCAATCGACCCTCCTGATCGCGTCGCCGAGTCTGTCGAGCAGCGCGCCCCAGCCGCTCCGGCGGCTCGCGGTGCCGTCCACGCCGTCGAGGAAGGCGACCTGCTCGGTCAGGAGCAGCCGCGTCCCGCCGCGGTCGGCGGCCAGCTCCACCGTCGTCAGCGCGGCCGACGTGCGGGCCTCCTCGGCGGTCAGCGCGTAGGCGAACACGATCCGCTCGTCGGGCACGATGTCGAGGAAGAGCGTGTCGTTGCGCATCGGCGCGCCGCCGACGAATCGGAAGCGCGTGCGCTCGAAGCCGCCGACGCGGAAGTCGAGCGTGAACTCGTCGACCTCGACGCCCGCATCCTCCGCGAACCAGCGGCGCTTGGTCTCGGGGTTCGCGAACGCCGCGAAGACGCGCGCTGGCGGCGCCGGGTAGGCCCGCTCGAGGCTGAAGGTGCGGTGTACGACCGGGCCCGCCATCAGCTCCGCCCGTCCTCGCGCGGCTGCGCCTCCTCGGCCAGGACGTCGCCCAACCGGTCGAGCCGGCGCTCCCACAGCGCGCGGCGCTCGGCCAACCACATCGCGGCGACGTCGAGGCCCGCCGGCTCGAT
>CADDYR010000218.1 GCA_902810765.1 Chloroflexota bacterium | reverse complement strand
TAGATGTGACAGTAATGGCGTCGAGGCCAGACTGTGCACCGATGGAGGTAGCTGCTGCAAACGGCGAGGACATAGTCTACATGACTATAGGTCAGAACACGGCGCTCGAAGTACCACTGAAGGGCAAGCGATACACGAACCTCACTGGTACCGATGAACTCAGAGCTTTGATACAGGCTGTTGTGTCCGGGAGGTTCGAGGAGACCGTGTGGAGGAAGCGCGGGCACATTGTGAGGAGCATCGGTAAGATCTGGCTTGAGGGACAATATGATGTGCAGCCTCTGGTTGTGCGCCGTTATGACCTGTTCGGGAGCCTGCTAGCGCCTTTCCTTGGGCGCGGAACAGAGAGCCAAGACCGGTATCTGCCGTATAACATCGATCTAGGCAACGTCACTTCCGAACCGGTAGCGTAGGGCTCCCCTATGCAATCGTCACCTGGCGGGCAGGGGAAGGGCGAGGACTTGGCGGAGAAAGCGCTGGGCATGAGGGACAGGGAAATGCTCGAGGACATAAAGAGGTGGCTTACCTGCCTACCGACTGGGGTGGCCGAGATGCAAGTAGATACATCACGTGAGGGCTACGACGTCTTCACGGCGATTCGGCCGCTTCTGAGCTTGGGTGGCTCAGAGGTTCGGATCGGTATTCGCCACGACAGGTTCGATGTGTGGGCCGGACGGCACCTCAGTGCGCTGAACGTGGCCCGGTTGATCCGATCTCCAGTCGAGTACTGCCGAGCTATAGCTTTGGGTGGGCTGACCGAGGTAATGTTCAGCGTGTCGGGGGAGGTGGTGGGCTGGCGGACGGAGCTGCGGCTGGACGAGGAGCTGCTGCACCGGCAGTCGTCCGAACACCCCCAGTTGAGCAGACCCTGGAGCGGATTGCTGGGATGGCGACAGAGGAGGGAGCGCAAGCAAGTGATATCTTATCTGCCTTACTACGAACTAGTACCGGACCTGAACAAGCCCTTCGGATCGGTCACCGCCATCCCGCCGATCTTTGCCAACTCACAAGGAGACGTCGAGCTGTTCTCATCGATACGAGAGGCAGAGCTGAACATCGAGCCTTGGACGGTGTTGAATAAATAGCCCATATGATGTGATTTTGGACTCTCAGGGGCATCTGCTGCGAGCTGTGGTGCCAGAGGGCAGGGTCGAGAACTGGGTCGTATTGGGTGCCCTGGGGCCGCTGATCTCCCATAGGACCGAACTACATGAGGTCGTACTACGCTATCTCTTACAGGCTGGCGTATCTCGTGAGGAGCTCGTGGGTGAGTCCCTTGAGCAGCTAGTTGCGAAAGCTATTGAGCATTCAAGAGGGACATTGAGCACGAGTCCCGCTCCCTCTTCTGAGGAGTAGTGTGGCACAAGGCGGTCCCCGCCCACGAGTTGAAAGCTACGTATGCCTATGAATCCACATGACCCTAGAGACAGGGACATCATCCAGCACTATGAGCGGTTCCTCGGTCGGGTGAATCACATCCACGACTATGACTACATGCCCAGGAAGGTGCCCAGGCCGCTGTTTGTGGCGGAGTTCGAGCCCGATGGGCTTACACCACGGTGGACATACGGATGAAGGAACAGATAGAAGTGGCATTACACATCCTCATTGGCCTACCGCTGTGGGACGCTCGTCGAGCATCTACGCTTGAATCATTCCATTTTGGTACTCCGCATGAAGTGCTAGATCGAATGGGCACTAGTCTGGTCGGAACCTATGCCCTCAATGTCCAGTGCGCGTGGCGTATCAATGGGCCGACAGATATTATTGTTGGATCCAGTGACCGCTATCTTCCAGCCGGAGGAGACCCATACCAGCATGATGAAGACTTCGATTGGGATGAAAAGGGAGCGAATCGCCTGGATGAACGAATAGAGGCATTTTTCCAGGCTCGTCGAAGTAAGCCTCTGATTGTAGATAGTATTAGCGCTGACAACCTAGGTGGTGTTCAAATGTATTTGACCGAAGGGTATGTTCTATGCATATTCCCCGACAGCTCCTTTCCAGGCGAGCATTGGAGATTGTTACGACCAGGTGTGAAGGAAGAACATTTCGTAATCACAGGTAGTGGAATTGAAACCTGATCGTGATGGTCATAACCCAATCAAGAATGGACAAAGTGGTACTCACTGGCCTGTGCCCCGCATCCGTATGTGTAGCACCCCTGCGGTCGCGACGATAAGATGATGGGGCGAGAGAGCAGGAGGCTAATTTGGACGAGGAGAGAGTAAATAACCTCTACCGTAGGCTGAAACTGGATTCGGCGCGCGAGGCTGCCGCAGGGGAGGTCAGCGACACGGTAAGCGATGAAGAGACCGCACAAATGCTACTGATGATGCGGTACTGGGCTCTGCCGGAAGAGCAAGGCTGGGAAGGGAAGGAGCAACTATGGATCCGGTTCTTCAGAAACGTCCTCGTCATCACGAGCTTCCTGGACGCGACCGGCGATATCTTGAGCCTTGCTCCGGGCTCCGCACCTTACGGCATCCATATGTCCAAGTGCGGATACGATGTCAGCTTCGCAGGACTGTCGAAGGAGCAGCTACAAGCAGCGCAAGAGCAGACGCGAGCCCACGGTGATTCATACATCGAGAACGGTGAAGAGTTCGATCCAGGGAGCCTAGATAATCTCCTCGCGCAGATCGGAGACATCAAGGAAGACCGCTTTGATATTGTGCTCGCGTTCGGACTCTTCGATAGGCTTCCGAATGAGCGTGACCGAAGGCGTCTGGCCGAGGCGGTAAGATGGGTGCTCAAGCCGGGAGGTTTTGTACTGGCGGAGTTTATGCCGAGGCCTGCCTTAGCGTTCGCTGTCTTACAGGAGCTTCAAACAAGGCGGTTGCCCGAGATGCTAGGTGGGTTGATCGAGGTCTGGGAAAGCGGTGTAGCCGAGATGTATTCCTCCCTTACACGAGGCGGCTACTACTATGCTCAGGTCGCTGCGATCACCGAGTTTTTCGAGAGTATCGGCTTCGAGGATAGTGAGATCTCTGCATCCGATGGATTGGCATCATGGTTGCCCCTGTCGGTCTGGGAAAAGCTCAGGCAAAGCGGGCGGGAGACGTTTGATGAGGTTCTGGCAATTATCGCGGACACTGCGGACGATCCGAGCACGGTCGGCTTGAGCAAACACGCGTTGTATAGCGGCAAGAAAGCTGGCCGCAGAGCGGCTCCGGCAGAACTCTGAGCGGTCGTAACCGGAAACTCCCGCATCGGCTAGTGGTACGATTTGACAGAGCTCGGTAACGGCGCTTACTGGCACTGACGGGAGCTTGCTGAACGCGTACTCGTACCGCCCGTACGGGGAGATGAACTCCTCCACTGGCACGTGGTACAACCCCTACCAGTTCATCAGTGCCTACCAGGACACCGACACGGGGCTGCACCAGATGGGGGCGAGGTACTACGATGCGAAGACGGGGAGGTTCACCTAGGCAGCCCCCTGCCGAGCTCGGTCTTCACCGACATCCGCTACTACTACACCCCGGGCAACCCGGTCAACTACGAGGATCCATCGGGACTGTATTTCTGCACGAGATGCGAGTGGGGCGGCTACGGCTTCCCCGTGTCCGTCCCTTATCGTTGGGGATAGGTACAGCCATAGCGGGAGTCATGGCTGGGGAGTTAGCCACGTCCGCCACTTGTGGTAGGGCGCCCGCCACTTCTTGCGTCATGTAAATCTCTTCCCGAGGTATAGTAGTAGGAAGAGAGCGCTAGAGGCAGCCAGGCGTCATACCGCTCGAGGTCGAAGAAGTCCGTAGAAGACAAAAGTTATAGGCATGGACCACACTTCCATGCAGTTGATAGCAAGGGTAGGCGAAGGAAGCCGAATGTGCACTACAAGTACCCCCCGTTTCGGTAGCCATGGGTGAGACAATTCGCAGGGTGTGGATCGGTCTGGTCGAGGTCAGGCCGAAGCCCGGCAACGCCATCTTCGAGGGCGCTCCCGGCGCCTTCAGCAACGTGCTCTGCCTCGGGCGAGACGAAGCCGAGTATCGACGTAGGGTTGTACAGGTATTCGATGGGCTCGGCTTAGAAGTAGCAGGGATCATGGATATCGAGCGTCTCGATGGGCAACTGAGGGACCGGCGACCGGACTACGATCTGCCGGAGGACGAGATCCGCGACCTCGCCGGCCAGCTGTCGGAGACCTCGCCCGTCACCTACGATACCTTCTACGTGTACGAGTCTCCTCTGGAGGATTAGCAACGGTGACACGACCCCACGAGGATGCTTCCATCGTCGAAGAGAGCCTCGTCCGGGCGTTCGTCGTCCCCCACAGGCGGGAGCGGCTGCTGAGGCTGGTGGCGAGCCCGAAAGGCCGCAGGAAACTCCTCCGGCAGCTCGCCCACTTCCACGGTCTCGACCCGCGCTTCGCCCATCGTATCCCCCTCTCGATCGGACGGTCGAGAAGGTTTACCGGCTCCTCAGGGAGAAGGGAGCCCCCGATATGTGCTACGTGATGGGAGACAGCGATCTCGACGGTCGCGGGGTCGATCTTCGGGAGGCTCTGGAAGAGATAGTCGGCGATATCTCGTGGGGCAACTTCATCTCCTGCATCCCCGGGAGGCTCGGCTACTTCGGGGGGAAGAGCCGAACGAGCGATACATCCTGGAGCGGTAGCTCCCCTCCGGATTCTGCAGGATACTCACGGCCGTCGGCTTCACATTGAACTGAGCGGCAGCATGGCACGAGATACAACCCCTACCAGTACATCGGCGCCTGCCAGGACACCGACACGGGCCTGTACCACATGGGCGTGAGGTACTACGACCCCAAAGGCGGGAGGTTCACCCAAGAAGACCCCTTGTCGAGCAGCATCTTCAGGCACGAGGGCGACCCATCGCCGGAGGATGAAGAGGAGGGAGGTGGCGGCGGTGGAGGCAGCTACTGCAGCTTCAGCCCTGACACCGAGGTCGCGACCTCCAAGGCGAGGAGCCGATCTCCCAGATCAAGGTGGGCGACGAGGTCCTCGCCTACGACCAGAGGAGCGGCAAGGAGGGGTACTACAGGGTCAGGGCGGTGCTGGTGCACTCCGACAGAGTGATCGAGCACCTCACAGTGGCCGGTGAGCAGGTCGACACCACGCCCGAGCAGTTGTTCCATACCCGCGAGCGGGGCTGGGTAGAAGCTGGTGAGCTCAAGGCCGGGATGCACGTGCGGGAGGCGAACGGCTCCTGGGCAGTGGTGGAGCGGGTGACCTTCGAGCGCCACGCTGAGCGGATGTTCAACCTCACGGTGGGCTCCGCCCACACCTTCTTCGTGGGGCAGCACGAGCTGCTCGTGCATAATAACTGTGGGCGCCGCGGAGCCCAGTCTCGCCTACGTCAATTGGCGAACGATCATGAGGTGTCGAGGTCGCTAAGGGGGTGGATCAGGAATGAGATCAGGCACATTCGGTATGGAAACAGATCGACGATAAGGCGCCCGCCTGGCTATGAATTAGCTCATAGAAGGGGTTATCCAGCTAGAAGAGGCCATTCGTACCTCCACTCCGACCTTCAGAACGCTGATTTACACAAGCTGCAGCACAAGATCTGGGGATACTTCCGATGACTTGGAACCTCAATGACCAGGAGTTTGAGAACGTCATGAATCTGCCGGGGCCGAGGCGATACGAATACTTCGTCAAGCGAACGGCTGATTGGGAAGAGCTGTGGACTCTGCGGGGGGAAGATGGATTTGTGCTTGTAGGAGACGATGAGGGCAGCGAGTACGTCCCTGTGTGGCCCCATCGCAGATACGCAGAAGCGTGTGCGACCGATGAGTGGGCTGGTCTACAGCCAGAGGCCATCGCCCTGCACGACTGGCTGGAGGTGTGGATACCTGGAATGACGCGAGACTCGAGGTCAGTTGCAGTGTTTCCGCTTCCGAAGGGTCAAGGGGTTGTGGTATCTCCTGAACGGCTCAAGGAAGATCTGGAAGGTGAGATCTCGCTGTTGGAGTGAGTGGTAGATACAGACACCATATCAACCTGAAATGTTTAGAACGGAAGCATATGCGCCAGGCTCTGGACATATTGCCCTAAGGCTCTGCGGAGCCATCGTGTCGGGAGGGCTAACAGAGGTGGAGTTTCTACGCAGAGGCCAGTTGGTCGGCCGGAAGGTAGAGCTGCGATCCGACGGCGAGTTGATACACAGATATTGGCAATCAGGAGTGGTGAGGCCGGAAAGGTTATGGCGCGCACCTTGGCGCTGGATTCTGAGAGGCAGACAACGAAGGGTAACGCGCTATCCGCCGTATTACGAGATGGTACCTAGTTTGGCAGACCCGTCCGTACTGGTCGCTGTCAAGCCTCCGATCATCGTGAACGAGCACGGTGATGCCCCCACCCACCGGTACGTCGACCTTACGGCGTATGAGTCCGTGCGTGAGGTCGAGGGGTACGTGGAAGCTTACGATGTACTCAATGACGAGTACACCGTCTACGACAGCGATGGCCGGCTGCTGCAAGCCACGGTGCCCGGTGGGAAGGTGACCGATCCGGTCCGGATACTGTGCGTTGACTTCGAGCCGAGGCACGCAGCCGAGCTACGCAGCCTGCTGGTTCACAGCCTTGCAAACACGGGCGTATCGGAAGAATGGCTGAGCGAACCACCGCTCGAACTGCTCACCGCCAGAGCGCTCGAATACAAGAGCTGGAGCTGAGGCAGCGGCAAGTGAGGTCCGGTGGGGATTTCTGGCGACCAGCGGTGGATTAGGTATCTCCCTGGCAGACTTTACAGGTAAGCACGAATGGCCACAAGCAGTCCGACTAGGGTGTGTCTGATGAATGTGCTCTCGTTAGTATACTGTCGCGTTGATGGTAACGAGGGAGGCCATGCCTGGACGAGGAGAGCTCACAGACGAGGCTTGGGAGCAGATAGGGCCACTACTGC
>CADDYR010000217.1 GCA_902810765.1 Chloroflexota bacterium | reverse complement strand
TGCGTGGGACGACTGGTGTGCGCGGTGGGCGAGGGCGTGCCTCCGGAGCAGGCCACTACGACCAGCCAGAGCGCCACGAGAAGCGGCCGTAGCGATCTCTTCATCCAGACTCCCTTTTGCGCTAAGCTTTCTGCTACGGGTCATCGTAACAGTAGCCCGAAAGTGGCGCAAGCTGAGTGCCACGACTCAGGAGGGGAGGTCCGCCGTTTCTACGAGTGGGCGCTTTCGCCACGCACGGCGGAGGCTCAGGCAGTGGCGCGAGGAGAGGGCAGTGCGTCTCCTGACGGGCATCGCCACCCGGGCGCCGTGGGCCTGGCGCGCGACCGGCTCGGATCGGGTCTTGCGCGCCATCTTCGACGGCGTCGCCGGGAGCTGGGACCGCAAAGTAGCCGGGCAGGAGTGGGCGCTCCCTCTCGAGGCGGGGCTCGCGGCGCTGCGGTCCGCTCCGCGCACGGCGCTGGACGTGGGCACAGGCACGGGCCTCGGGGCACGCATCGTCGCCGCCAGGTTCCCCTCGGCCCGAGTGGTCGGGGTCGACCTCTCGCCCGGGATGATCCGCAGGGCGCGGGAGAGACCGGACAATCCCCCGAACGTCCGGTTCGAGGTGTGCGACTCCTCCCACCTGCCCTTCGAGGACCGTGCGTTCGACCTGGTCGTGTGCCTGAACGTCCCTCTGTTCTTCGCCGAGCTTGCCAGGGTCACGGCTCCGGGCGGGCACGTGCTCGTGTGCTACTCGCTCGGCAGGGCCACGCCCATCTACGTCCCCGAGCGAGTGGTCGCGCGCAGGCTCGAGGAGCGCGGGTTCGACGGGATCAGGAGCGAGAGCGCCGGGAGGGGCGTGTGGACCCTCGCCCGCAGGTGAGCAGTTCCGGCACGGGACTGCAGAGAGGACCGCTGGTCACGGTCCCGAGCCATCTACACCTGTTGTCCTGGGCGACTATCCATCGTCATCTTGATGTCGCCCACCACCCGTCGTCCTGATCGCAGCAAAGGATCTGAAGGAGGATGCCCCGGCGGATCTCTACAGATTCTTCGGCCTGCAGCCTCAGAGTGACAGTGGGTGGCGGCCTCGGGATTTGGTAGACGAACGGCGAGGAACCACCAGTTGTGGATATGTATTGCCCTGAGACGCCACGGGTAGCGTGTACAGAGCATTTTGTCTAGCGTCAATCAGAAAGACGCGTAGTGGCTGCCTCAGTACGGCAGGCGGTGGATGCCGAGGAGTTCAGTATGGCCCGTGGCGGCCGCTGTGCGCGACGCGCGGCGGCAGCGTCCTGGAAGGCGTTACACTCCCGACGGAGCCTCCGAGGGCGCGAGCTGGACGACCGTCCGCCATTCGGGGTATCTCGGGTCGGCCCCGCGGACGATCCCCTGGTACAGCTCTCGGAGCTGCCTCGTGACGGCTCCTGGAGCCCCCTGCCTCATCTCGTAGCGATCAATGGAGGAGATCGGGCTGATCTCCGCCGCCGTGCCCACCATGAACGCCTCGTCCGCCAGGTACGCTTCGGAGCGATCCACAGTGCGCTCGGCGACCGGCAGCCCGAGCACCTCGCGCGCCAGGCGGATGACCGTGTCGCGGGTGATGCTCTCCAGGATGCCGCTCGCCAGGTCGGGCGTGAAGAGCGCGCCGTCGCGCACGAAGAACACGCATGTGCCCGGGCCTTCCGCGACCTTGCCCTCGGTGTTGAGCAGCAGCGCCGAGTCGTATCCGTTCATCGCGGCTTCGTAGGAGGCCAGCTGGCTGTTGCGGTAGTTCGCCAGGGCCTTGGCGCGGGGCGGCGTGATGCGCTCCGTGATCCGGGTCCAGGAGCTGAAGCCGACCGATACCGTCTTGTCCTCGGCCAGAGCCGAGGTGGTCGGCCTGGAGTAGATGAACAGGTTGGTGGCCCTCTCGCCGACCCTGCTGAACGCCTTGCTGCCCGTGCTGTACGCCAGCGGCATTATGTACACGTCGCCGCGGTGCCCGTTCGCCCGTACGAGCTCGGCCACCGCCCCGTGCAGCTCCTCGAACCCGAACTCGTCCTCGCTCATCCTGAGCAGTCGCATGGAGTTCGCCAGCCGCCTGAGGTGGTCGTCCAGTCGGAAGACGTAGATCTCCTCGCGATCCTCGTTCCAGTAGCCCCTGATCCCCTCGAAGACCGCTCCCACGCTCGCCCACCAGGGCTCGGTCAGGTGGACGAAACACTCCTCCCAGCCGCGCAGCTCGTGGTTCCACCACAGGTACTCGGGGTGGGATTCGTCCTGGCCCATGCGAAACCTCCAGCGATGACACTTCCGACAGCGATCTATTATGCCGAAGCCCAGCTCGCGTTGTCACGCGGCCTTGGATGGCCATGGAAACGTGAGTATAATGACTGCGAAGGAATTTGTGTGCCCAATCCAACCCGAGGAGGGATCCAGTGAAGATTCTGGTGCGTGTGCTCGCAGTCATAGGCGGTATCACAGTCGCGGCCATCCTCGCCCTGGCGGGTCTCATACTGTCCTGGGAGATCGAGCTCCGACGCAGCGAGGCTCAGTTCGAGGAAGAGAAGGTGGACGTTCCCGTCTCGTAGGGACGGGTAGCGTCCGGGGGAGGTACCCCGGGTGCGCAATCGCAGCTCAGCGGAGGCCACACAGCTCACTTTGTTCGACACACCGATTGCACGTGGCATCCCCACGGTGCTCGCCTCCCCCGCGGCGCTGTCGCCCGACAGCACCCTGGAGGCGGCGCGCTGGTGGTACCGCCGGCACCTGGAGGCGAACGGCCACCCTCCCAACACGGTCGCCGCTTACACGAACGACCTCTCCATACTGCAGTCGTACGTGGCGAACAAGCCGATAAAGCTGATCGACTCGGAGGACATCGGCCGTTACCTGGGCTCCGCGAGGCGCAGGAGCACCCGGAAGCGGCGGCTGACCTCGGCGCGAGAGTTCTACGCGTACCTGGTGCGCGACGCGAAGGTCCTGTCGCACGATCCGACCGAGCCGTTCTTTCCGGAGCGCATACACCTCAAGACGCCCGTCCCGCTGTCCCCCCTGGAGCAGGAGAGGCTGCTGGGGGTCGCTCGCGAGGAGGGGGCGCGCTCCTACCTGATGGTGTACTGCCTGCTCGTGCTTGGGCTGAACCGCACGGAGCTGTTGAACCTCCGCGCCGAGCACGTGGACGTGAGCGACCCAGAGGCCCCGGTGGTGTACGTCCGCTACGACGACCCCAGGTGGCGACACAAGGAGCGCCACCTTCGGGCCGACCGGCGCTTCTCCGCGGCCTACGCCGAGCACGAGCCGGACCTGGGCGACGGCCGGCTGTTTCCCATCCTGCCGCAGACGGTCAACGCCATAGTTCATCGCCTCGCGCGGGGCGCGGGCATAAGGAAGCTCGTCACGCCCCAATCGCTACGAGACACCTTTGGGGTGGAGCAGGCGAGGCGGGGGAGGACGGAGGACGAGCTCCTCGCCATACTCGGACTCGCGCCCGATCCCCGCAACCGCGACAGCGTCCGACGATACATCAGGCTTGCCGAACCACCCAAGGAGGTAGCCCGTGAAGCCCACCAGTAGGGACCAGAAGCTCATCATCTGCGTCGTCCAGAAGGACGACGCCCAGCGGCTGCTCGAGGCGCTTCACAAGGAGGGCTTCGGCTCGATCCTGCTCTCGAGCACGGGAGGATTCCTGCGCCGCGGCAACGCCACGATCCTCACGCTCGCGAGCCAGTGGGCGGTGGACAACGTGATCGGCATCATCGCCGAGAACGCGAGCGAGCGCAACGAGATACGCGACCCGGGGATCAGCCTGCAGGTGAGCGAGTGGTACGTGCCGAGGGGTATCCAGGTACACACGGGGGGCGCGAGCGTCTGGGTGCTCGACGCCCACCTCGCCGGGTACCTGCCCATCGCCGCCTCACGCAAGTAGCGTCCGGGCGAACACCGCCCCGTGCACGGTCGCGGCACCCATGTGCTTCAGCACCTTCGCGCACTCCTCCATCGTCGCCCCCGTCGTGCACACGTCGTCCACGACCAGCACCGATTTGGCGTCCCCGAGCTCTCCCGCGGGCTCGAACGCGCCGCGCACGTTCTCCCAGCGGCTCGACGCCGAGAGCCTCGTCTGGGGCTCCTCGAACCTGATCCTCCTGAGCAGCCCGGCGGTCGGGATATCGCCCTCTCTCGCCAGGGCGGCCGCGAGGAGCTCTGACTGGTTGTACCCTCTCTGGTGCTGACGCCGTGGGTGGAGCGGCACGGGCACGATCAGCTCGGCGCGCGGCAGCTCGGAAGCGGCCATCCGGAGCGCCATCCAATCGGCCGCCGCCGTGAGCCCTCTGTACTTCAGCGCGTGCACGAGATGGCGCACCGGCCCCTCGTAGGCGTAGGCAGCGGTGAGCGAGTCCAGGTGACGGATGTGCAGGGCACAGGTCAGGCACCCGCCGTCCTCGAGCCAGGCGCCGCAGCGCCTGCAGCACCCCGGTCCGTGGGGCACGCACAGGGCGAGACACTCGGCGCACAGCCACTCCCCGCGCTCCCTACAGGAAGCGCAGCGGGGCGGGAAGAGCAGGTCCCATAGAGACGCCAGCGTAGCTCTCATTCTCGACGGCTCGTCATTCCACACCAATCCAGCGAGGCACACTCCTGGCTCTCCCCGACGCCGTCGAGGTCGCCGTTCCGGTGCTCCGAGAAGCTGTGCCTGCTCGTGGCATGGACGCGTCACCCGAGGGTCGCCAGGGCCAACCTAACCATATTCTCAACCTGCAGTTGACGCTCCGCAAACGCATAACCTCTATCCTTTCCTTGGCGCTCTTGCAAGAAGGTGATAGCTAAGAAAGTGCGCGGTGGCTTGCGCGGGTCGGACTGCCAACCAACCATCCCTCGTCACGCTCGGACACCGATGTGGCCGTTACCAGCGACTGCTTAGCCAGCACACGGCAGTTTGTAGCATAAGAAGGAGGATAAGGCTACCGTGAGTGCATCCACTGTTCCGACCCACCGGTCCCGTATATGGCTGATCCTGATGGTCGCCCTAGCCGCCGTCGCGGGGCTTGTCGGGAGAGGCTACTCCGCGCAGGCCGCGAGCGACGTAGGCTACAAGGACTATGCGTTCCAGTCCAGCTCTTCCACCCCGGGAATGAATCCGACCTCGGACCAGCCCCAGAGCAAGCTGTGGTTCAACGATGGCTCGTGGTGGGGGATCCTGTTCACAGCGGCTGGCGGGGCGAACGGTAGTTATCACATCTACCGGCTGGACCCGGCAGCTCAAACCTGGAGCGACACGGGCACGCTCGTCGACGAGCGCAACTCCGCGCACGCCGATGCCCTCTGGGATGGACAGCACCTCTACGTGGCTACCGCCGCGACCTGCACCACCACGTGCACGAGCAAAAACATCCGGCTGCTGAGCTTCAGTTACAACCCGACGACCAAGAAATACATCCGCGATCAGGGGTTCCCAGTGCCCATCGGCGGAACCAGCGCGTCGGCGGTCACGCTGGCCGAGGACAGCACGGGAGCTCTCTGGGTGTCCTATACCCAGAACAACCCCAACCCACCGGGCGGCCGATCCGTTTATGTCGCCCACAGCACCACCGCTCCCAATACGTGGGTGGCACCGTACCTGGTGCCTGTGGCGTCCGGCGCCGATGACCTCGCGAGCAACGATGTCGCGGCGATCGTCGCCTACAACTCGAGGATCGGTATCATGTGGACCAATCGGACCGACAACGCCGTGTACTTCGCCTCCCACGCCGACGGGTCCGACGACTCCGCCGCCTCCTGGTCGGGTGGCGTGGCCGCTCCGGGCGCTGCTGGAACCCACTACGTGGACGGCCAGCTGAACGTGAAGGCCGACCCCACGGGCAGGGTCTTCGCAGCGTTCAAGACCAGGCTCAACGTCGGCGTCGGAGTCGACCGGAGCTCCCCGCTCATCCTGCTGCTTGCGATGAACCAGGATGGAAGCTGGACGCCGTACACCGTCTCGACGGTGGCCGACGATCAGACGCGCCCCGTGGTCCTGATCGACGACGAGCACGGGCAGGTGTACGTGTTCGCGACCACGCAGGTGGGAGGAGGCACGATCAACTCCGGGACCGCTCAGACCGCGATCTACTACAAGCAGTCGAGCCTGGACAGCATCTCCTTCGCCGCCGGCAAGGGCACCCCCTTCATTCAGAGCTCGAGCGATACGAAGGTAGATTACGCGACCTCGACTCACCAGGCTCTGAACAGCACGACGGGCATGCTCCTGCTCGCAGCGGACAGAAACACCGGGTACTACCTGCACAACGAGATCACGCCCGGCGGCAGCGACACGCAGGCGCCCAGGGTGAGCCTTACCGCGCCGACCGCCGGCTCGGCCGTCAGGGGCACCGTGACGATCTCGGCGGACGCACGCGACAACGCGGGGATAGATCATGTGCAGTTCATGGTGGACGACCAGGCCGTGGGCGCTCCTGTGACCGCTCCCCCGTACAGCGTAAGCTGGGACACGACGGGCCAGGACGGCACCAGGACGATCACCGCCCAGGCCGTCGACACATCCGGCAACGTGCAAACGTCGGCGCCGGTCACCGTGACCGTGGACAACACGGCTCCGAAGATCACCATAGACTCCGGCCCCAGCGGCGACGTCAACACGACGACGGCCTCGTTTACCTTCTCCTCCTCGGAGTCCGGCTCCACCTTCGAGTGCAGCCTGGATGGAGCGGCCTACAGCGCCTGCACCTCGCCACAGGACTACACCGGTCTGAGCGAGGGTGGGCACAGCTTCTCGGTGAGTGCGAGGGACGAGGCGGGGAACACGAGCACGGCCACTCGCTCCTGGACAGTAGACACGAAGCCACCGGTGGGAGGGCTCAGGATCAACGGGGGTGCCTCCTACACCCGCAGCAGCAGCGTCACCCTCAGCCTCTCGGCCTCCGACTCCGGCTCCGGGGTCTACAGGATGCGCCTGC
>CADDYR010000216.1 GCA_902810765.1 Chloroflexota bacterium | reverse complement strand
CGAGGGGGTTGTCGTCGAGGCTGACGGTGGAGGAGAAGCCGAACTCCCTGCCCAGGAGCCCTCCCGGGTGGTTGTCGGTGACGTCGGCGTAGCGGAAGCCCAGGCGCCGTATGTGCTCCAGCTGGTCATCCAGCACCTTGAAGGGCTCCAACAACGCAAAACAGCCTACCTTCACCAGAGAGCACCTCCTCACATCCGGCCGTGAACGAGAGCGCTTATCGGGCAGACGGGGTTGACGCCCCACCTCTCCCGTAGCAACTGCAGTACAAAATAGTCCAGGTGACGATCTGATATGGGTTGCTTGGCATGAAATAGTAGTAATTCGGCGGTTTGCATGCGTCCAAAATCATCCACTGGTAAAATTCGAATGCGGGCGCCCAAGTCGGCGGAATGCGTGAGCTATCAGGATTCGGAGGGAAGACATGAGGTCGGGAGTCGCGGTGTTTCGGTCCGATCACGAGCTGTACCACGCGGACACGTGCGAGCCGTTGAAGAGGGCGGTGGAGCAGGGAGAGACCCAGCTGCGCGCGTTCGCTCGGGGCGCGTATCCCGCCAGCGTCCCGCTTCCCGACGGCGTGCTCAGGGAGGTGAGGTCGGTGGGGTACTGGGACGCTCCGCACGACCAGGCGTGGGGGCTGGACTGGCACCGCAACGAGGGCATCGAGATCACGTACGTCTCGAAGGGCAACGTCGCGTTCGCGGTGGAGCAGCAGGAGTACGAGCTGAGGGCGGGAGACATCACGATCACGAGGCCGTGGCAGCTGCACCGGGTCGGGGACCCGGACATCACCGCCTGCACGCTGCACTGGCTCATCCTCGACGTGGGGGTGAGGCGACCGAACCAGGAGTGGAGGTGGCCCTCCTGGCTGGGGCTGTCCGAGCGGGACCTCGGGGACCTCACGGTGCTGCTGAGCCGGAACGAGCAGCCGGTATGGCCGGGCAACGGCGAGGTGGGAGGGTGCTTCGAGAGGCTCGGGGAGCTCCTTCGGCAGGGAAGGCCCGAGGAGTCCGAGAGCCGGGTGAGGCTGTTGATAGGCGAGCTGTTCGTCGCGCTCACGGAGCTGCTGCGAAGGGCGGAGCCCGAGCTCGACTCCTCCCTCACCTCGACCGAGCGCACAGTGCGGATGTTCCTATCCTCACTCGAGAGGAGGCTGGACGAGCCGTGGACGCTGGATGCGATGGCGCGGGCCTGCGGGCTCGGCCGGAGCCGCTTCTCGCACTACTGCCAGCAGATAACGAACTCCACGCCCGCCGAGTACCTGAGCTACCTCAGGATCAGACGGGCGCAGGAGTTGCTCTCCTCCCGCCCCGAGCTCTCGGTCACCGAAGTCGCGCTGGACTGCGGCTTCGGCACGAGCCAGTACTTCGCCACCGCGTTCAGAAAGCACACGGGCAACAGCCCCACTGAGTACCGGCTGGTGACGAACGGAGCCCGACCCGAGCGGTGACCGGGCGGGCCAGCGTGCTCTGCGCCCCTACCTGGCTCCCGTGATGTGACTGAGGATCACGTAGACGAGCGCGCCTAGTATGAGGCAGGCCGGGATGGTCACGACCCAGGCAGCCACCATCCGCCCCGCGACCCCCCACCGGACGGCGGACAGCCTCCTGGTCGCCCCTACCCCCATTATCGAGGGGGCGATCACGTGCGTCGTGGAGACCGGGATGCCGAAGTGGCTCGCCGTGGTGATCACCGCGGCCGCGGCGGTCTCGGCGGCGAACCCGTGGATCGGCCTGAGCTCGACCATCTTCAGCCCCATCGTGCGGATGATCCGCCAGCCCCCTATCATCGTGCCCAGTCCCATCGCCCCCGCCGAGACTAGGATCACCCACAGCGGCACCTGCCACTGTTTGGTGCCCCAGCCGTAGTAGCTGGCGAGCGCCATCGTGATGACCCCCATCGTCTTCTGGGTGTCGTTGTTGCCGTGGCTGTAGGCCATGAACGCCGCCGAGAGGATCTGCAGCCGTCCGAAGATGTTGCTCACGAGCTGAGGGCGCCTGCGCGCGAACAGCCACAGCAGGATCGCCATGACCACGAACGCCGCGGCGAAGCCGAACACCGGGGAGAGCGCGAGCCCCTCGAGCACCTTGGCTATGCCCTCGATCTCGATCGCTCTCCATCCGACGGCCCCCACCCCCGCTCCGACTATCGAGAACACGAGCGCGTGGCTCGAGCTGGAGGGGATGCCGTAGTACCAGGTCACCAGGTCCCACCCTATCGCCGAGATGAGGGCCGAGATCACGAGCAGCTGGGTCGTCTGCCCCGGAGGTATCAGCCCCTTGCCGACGGTCGTCGCGACCGCGGTGCCGGTGAGGGCACCGACGAAGTTCAGCGCCCCGGCCATCACGACCGCCTGCAGGGGCGAGAGCACCCTCGTCGCCACCGCGGTCGCGATGGCGTTCGCGGTGTCGTGGAAGCCGTTGACGAACGCGAAGGCTATTCCGAGGATGACGACCAGGACGAGGACCAACAGTGCGGGGTCGGGCATTGCCGTGTCAAGAATCCCTTCTCTCTACAGGATCTGTTCGACACGATTATCGCATCAGGCCGTACGGAAAGGAATCCCGCCCAGCGCCAAGATAGCAGGGCGCGCTCCGGGCGCTCGGATTCGCTGGCATCGGTGCTGCTGATACCCTAACGATAAGCATCGGGGCGCTCCAGCCCTCGAAACCGTGCAATGGAGGTATGCAATGGCAACCGCAGTGAGCGTGAAGACCTTTCCCTCGCCGTCGAAGCTGGCGACTCCGACCGACCTCAGGCCCGAGGAGGTGCAGGCCGTCACCGAGGCGGTGAACCCGCTGATAGCCGACACGTTCGCGCTGTACGTGAAGACGAAGAACTTCCACTGGCACCTCTCCGGCTCGCACTTCCGGGACTACCACCTGCTCTTCGACGAGCAGGCCGAGCAGATCCTCGGCTCGATAGACCTGCTCGCCGAGCGCGTGCGGAAGATAGGCGGCACGACGATCCGCAGCATCTCGCACATCGCGGAGCTGCAGACGATATCGGACGACAACGACGAGCTCGTCCCGCCCGGAGAGATGATCAGGCGGCTCACGGACGACAACGGCAGGATGGCGCAGGCCCAGCGGGCCGCGATCGAGGTCTGCGAGAAGAACCGTGACTCCGTGACCGCGAACGTCCTGCAGGAGATCCTCGACGGTACCGAGCGGCGCAGGTGGTTCCTGTTCGAGATCGCTCAGGGCATGGACAACACAGGGTAAGCTCGCCCGTCGTTCTTGTCGGACGGGAGCGCCGCGCGTTATAGTGCCGTCCTGGAGGACGCATGGAAGCTGAGCACGATTCCCGGGCGGCAGCCGCCCCGCCCCGGCCGCGGGTGGTCCTGGACGGCGAGACGCTCACCGTACCTGACGTCGTCCGCGTGGCGCGCGAGGCCGCACCGTGCGAGCTCTCGCCGGACGCGATCGGGCGTATGGAGTCCTCACGCGCGCTCGTCGAGGAGGTCGTCGCCTCGGACCGCGTGACCTACGGGGTCAACACGGGGTTCGGCGACCTCTCGAGCGTGGTCATCGAGCACGACCAGATCAGGCAGCTCCAGCGCAACCTGATCCTGAGCCACTCGGTCGGGGTTGGTGCCCCTCTGGAGGAGGAGATCGTGCGGGCGATGATGGCGCTGCGCGCGAACTCCCTGGCGAAGGGGTACTCGGGCGTGCGCGTCTCGACCGTCCGGGCGCTGCTGGAGATGCTGAACGCGGGGCTTCTCCCCGTGGTGCCGTCCCGCGGGTCGGTCGGGGCGAGCGGCGATCTCGCGCCCCTCGCGCACGTCGCGCTCGCACTGATCGGCGAGGGCGAGGTGACGGTCGGGGGCGAGCGCAGGTGGGCGCGCGAGGCCCTGGCCGGGGCGGGGATCGAGCCCGTGACGCTCGAGGCGAAGGAGGGGCTCGCGCTCATCAACGGCACCCAGGCGATGACGGCGGTCGCCGCGCTCGCGCTCCACGATGCCGACGTGCTGATCCGGACCTCCGAGGCCGCCGCGGCGATGAGCACGGAGGCGCTGCGGGGCACCGACGCGCACTTCAACCCGCGTATCCAGGAGGCGCGCCCCCACCCCGACCAGGCCGAGTCGGCGGCCCACCTGCGCGCGCTGCTCTCGGGGAGCGAGATACTACTCTCCCACCGCGACAGCACACACAAGGTGCAGGATGCCTACAGCCTGCGGTGCGTCCCACAGGTGATGGGCGCGATCAGGAGCGCGGTGTCGTACTGCGCCGGGATCGTGTCGGTCGAGATGAACTCGGCGACGGACAACCCGCTGTGCTTCGCGGACGACGGGCGGGTGATCTCGGGCGGCAACTTCCACGGGCAGCCGGTGGCTCTGGCGCTCGACGTGCTCGCGCTCGCGATGACTCAGCTCGGCAACTTCTCCGAGAGGCGCGTGTACCGGCTCACGGACGCGAAGGAGAGCGGCCTACCGCCGTTCCTCGCGCCGCACCCCGGGGTGAACTCGGGGATGATGGTGGTGCAGTATCTGGCGGCCGCACTGGCCTCGGAGAACAAGTCGCTGAGCTGGCCCGCGAGCGCGGACACGATCCCGACGTCGGCGGGGCAGGAGGACTTCGTCTCGATGGGGATGGGGGGCGCCCTGAAGCTGCGCCGGATCGTGAGGAACGCCAGGCTGATCGTGGCGTGCGAGCTGTTGTGCGCGGCGCAGGGGCTCGAGTACCTTCGCCCCCTCAGGCCCTCACCGAAGGTCGAGGCGCTGCGATCGCTCGTGCGCGAGACCTCCCCGCCGCTCGACGGCGACCGCCCGCTGCACCGCGAGATCGAGACCCTCGCCGACCGGATCGAGCGGGGCGAGCTCGTGATGTAGCCCGGTCGTCGGGAATCAGTGGCAGGACAGCGTGAGCTTCGAGCCGTTCGCGCTCGCGAGCCTGTGGCTATCACGACTGGCCGGCCGCTCGATAACTCGAAGAAATCCGGGCAAGCACCCGACCTTGCCATCCTGAGCCCAGAGAAGGGTCTTGAAAGGCTTTGCCTCACATCACACGTGTGATAGATTCCTCGGCCTTCGGCCTCGGAGCGACGGGCCCATCAGCCGGATTCGGTATCACTGAGCTGGAGAATGAGCTTCGCCGGATGGTGAGAGCCCTCGGGGGGCTACCCCTCAGGACATACCGATGAACACGCCCGCGCCGAACACGAGCAGGCCGCCGATGATCACCTGCACCGCCGAGAACCAGAAGCTCATCGCGAAGAACCTGTACCGTATGAACGAAATCGCGATCAGCTCGAAGCCCACGACGAAGAACGCGACCACCAGCGCGATCTGGATGTGCGGGATGAGGAACGGCAGCGTGTGCATGATCCCGCCGACGAAGGTGGCAACGCCCGTGATCGCTCCCCTGATGAGGGGGTTGCCCCGCCCGGTGAGCTTGCCGTCGTCCGAGAGCCCTTCCGAAAAGCCCATGCTGATCCCGGCGCCCACCGCAGCGGCGAGCCCGACGAGGAACGCGACGTGAGCCCTGCCGGTCGCGAACGCCGACGCGAAGATCGGCGCGAGCGTCGAGACCGAGCCGTCCATCAGCCCGACCAGGCTCGGCTGAACGACCTTCAGCACGAAGTCCTTGCTATGCCCGGCGGCGGTCATCTCCCGCCCGCCATAGCCCAGCCGTTCCAACAGAGACGTCAATGAGCTATTCTCCGAAGTAATCAAGTCCTACCTGCTTCGTCTCCTGCAGTGCCTCTATATAGAGCAAGTCTAACACGACTACGGTTCAAAAGCAATATTTAGTGTAACCTAATATTGATTCTAAAGTGGCCCTTCATCTGCGAGATTAGGCGACGCTAACGTGAGGTGACCGGGTCCGTTCCCATGCCCACCGATTCTTTGGCCTGCGGACCAGAAACGACGGGGGGAAGATCCCGGGATGACAGGGCGTGGTGGCGAGCCCGAAGTGCGCCCAGGGAGATCATGCCCGGACGTCGAGGATCATCGGGATAGGCCTGTTTTGAGCGAGCGCTAGATGCGGAAGGGTCAGGATCAGACGGGGCCGGGCCTGCGGCCCGCCGGACGCTGCTCGCCCGAGGGCAGCGCCTTCTGTGGCTCCTCCGCAGCGCCGTCGGCAGTGCTGTCGTAGGTGGCCTCGTCCGCGTCTGAGTCTCGTGCGTCGTGCCACGAGTCCGTGTCGAAGTTAGAGGAGAGGTCCTCGTAGGCGGACTTGACGGGGGTCGAGACGTCGTCGTAGGCGGAGCGCAGGTCGCTGGTGAGGTCGGAGGTCATAGATCTGAACTCTCCGAGCGCTCTGCCGATCGAGCGACCGAACTCGGGGAACTTGTCGGGCCCCAGCAGTATTATGGCCAGGATCAGTATGACTATGATCTCCGGCGCTCCAAGTCCGAACAATACTCAGGCTCCAGTCCGAAACGCCGCGCACCGGAACGTGATACAGCCCGGTGCGCGGCAGCGGTCGATGCTACAGATACCCGGCGTCAGTTCTTCAGCTCGTTCTGCTCGGCGATGGCCTCCGCCTTCGCGCTCGAGCCCGAGACGTTCTGCTTGAACTCCTTGATACCGCGGCCCAGGGCGCCTCCCACCTCCGGGAGCTTACCCACGCCGAACAAGAGCAGGGCGACGATCAGGATGAGGATCAGCTCGGGTCCCCCGAAACCAAGTCCAAACGGCATGTGGTTGTTCCTCCTCGGCAGCTAAGTGCATCAGCGTATGTCTGCATCCTACACCAAACCCTTCGATTCTGCAACCGTAGATTCGATGCGCCACCGCTGGAGTCCCGAGATAGTGGCCCTCCCCCATCCCGAGGCCGCAGAACTTGTCACGGTACCGGTGCGAGGCGTAGCCTTCTAATACCGAATCCGGGTGATGAGCCTGTCATCCTGATTGGCGTTTAGACAAAGGGAGCCGCTGGAGGTGATCCAGCGGCTCGATTGGGGTATCCTACGGGTGCTTACAACCTTGGGAGGTACCCCGATG
>CADDYR010000215.1 GCA_902810765.1 Chloroflexota bacterium | reverse complement strand
ACCTTCTCCCCAGCACCCCCTAGCATCCCACCACCTCGCGACCGCCGCCCTTCGCAATTTCTCAGGAATCGCTCAGATTTTTCAACTGACCAGTTGACAAGATGGCTGCGACGTGTTAGATTATGGCCATGGAGGTAGAAGCAGATGACCCGTAAGATACTGGAGAGCTGTCCCACGTGTGGTGGCCCCCTCGAGATCACCGAGGTGAGGTGCCTGAGCTGTCAGACGGAGGTGCGGTCGCGCTACAGGCCGTGCGACTTCTGTGCGCTGAGCGACGAGCAGAGCCACTTCCTGTGGATCTTCGTCACGAGCCGCGGCAACCTGAGCGAGGTGGAGAAGAGGCTTGGAGTGTCGTACCCGACCGTGCGCTCGAAGCTGGACGAGGTGATAGACCAGCTCCGATCCCGTGCGCCGCAGGAGCAGCCGACCCAGCCGCAGATGGCCCCGACTCCTCCTCCGGCTCCGACGGTGGCGCCGGGCGCTCCCGAGGAGGGGAGGGCGCGCGACCGCAGGGAGATCCTCGAGGCGATCGCTCGCGGCGAGCTCGCTCCGACCGAGGGGCTGGCGAGGATCAGGCAGCTCGGAGGCGGCCGATGATAGAGAGCTTCGATCAGCTCTCGGCCGGTGCCAGGTCACTGCGCGTGCAGCTCCAGCGGGGCGACATCAGGCTGACCGCGAACGCGGAGGGCAGGTGGACGCTCGAGTGGCGCTCGGAGGGGGACGGAGTGCCGGAGGTCGAGCGCGTCGGCGACGTGCTCTCCATCCGGCAGCGCGCGGGCACGCTGATGCGCCAGAGGCTCGACGTGCGCATAGGAGTCCCGGCCGAGCTCGACTCCGTGGAGCTGAAGACGGGCTGGGGCCGGGTGGAGGCCGAGGGTGTGCGGTCGCGTCTGGAGGTCTCCTCTGGAAACGGCCCGCTGAGCCTGCGGAGGACCGGGGGGGAGGCCGACATCGCGACGGGCAACGGCGAGATGACAGTCGAGGCGCACGAGGGCAGGCTGAACGCGTCGTCCGGCAACGGACGAATACAGGTGCGGGGCAGCCGCGGTGACCTCAGGGTGAACAGCGGCAATGGCCGCGCCGAGGTCAGGGACTCGGACGGGCGGATCAGGATCTCGACGGGCAACGGCGACATCGTCGTCGTCTCGACTACCGGGGAGGCGGAGCTGAACACCGGGCACGGCCGGGTCGAGGTATCTGACGCCAGATCGCTCGCGCTCCGCGCCTCGTCCGCGATGGGGCCCGTCCAGGTGCACGGCGGCTCGCTGCGGGAGGCCAAGCTGAACGCGATGATGGGCGACGTTCACTGCGCCGCCGGGTTCGAGCCCGGCCGGTACGAGCTCGCGACCGGTATGGGCAACCTGTCGGTACAGATACCCGCCGGGACCCCCGCGAGGATAGACGCGCAGACGGGCTTCGGTCAGGTCAGCTCCGACTTTCCGCTGGTCCGCGTCGGCAGGTCCGGCCCGATGGGCTTCGGGGGCGTCCGCATGGTGGGCAGCATCAGCGAGGGCGAGGCCACCGTGGACATCTCCCTGAGGGCGGGCAAGGGCCAGATCGCGATCCGCAGGGCGCAGCAGGCGGCCGCAGTGGCCGCCGAGCCACGCGGACGATGGTCGCTGCTCCGCACGCCGGCGACTTCCGCAGGCGATAAGGACCCTACCCTGGAGGTGCTCGAGCGGGTCGCGAGGGGAGAGCTGAGCCCCGAGGAGGCCGACGAGCTGCTGAGGCAGCGCACGGGACATTAACACGCAAGCCGTGAGAAATACAGGAGGGGACGCGATGGCAAGCAGCACGTACAGGCTGGGTCCGGACGCCGAGGTCGTCATCCGGCGCTGTGAGGCCGACCTGCAGCTGAGCGGACACGGCGACGACTCCGTGGTGGTGATCTCGGAGGCCATGCCGGCGCTCCAGCAGGAGGGCAACAGGCTCGTCATCGAGGAGTGCGAGGACGACCTGGACCTGCGCGTGGGACAGGGCGCGAGCGTGATGATCGAGGAGGTCCAGGGGGACGCCTGGGTGAGGAACCTGCGCGCCTTCACGATCCGGCGCGTCGAGGGCGACCTGAAGGTCCGGCACGTGTCCGAGCTCTGCCGGGCTGAAGAGGTTCAGGGCGACCTGAGCGTGTGGGACTCCGCGAACGTGAGCATCAGCAGGGTGGAGGGCGACGCAGACCTGGAACAGGTGCGGGGCATCGTCGGCCTCCGCAAGGTCGAGGGCGACGCGCGGCTCTCGGGCTCCTTCGCCCTCGACGGCGAGTGCCGGGTGGAGGGGGACCTCCTCCTGGAGGCCGCCCTTCCCGAGGGCAGCTCGGCCCGTCTGGTCGTGGAGGGGGACGCCGAGCTGCGGATCCCCGAGGGCGTTGGACTGTCCCTACGTGCGATGGTGGAGGGAGATGTGACCGGGCTCGGTGGCGCATCGGGCGAGGGCACATACCTGGGCGCGTGGGGGGACGGCGGCGCCCAGCTCGAGCTGGAGGTCTCGGGAGACCTCTCGGTCTCGGGAGGTGCGCTCGTGCCCGGCCTCGCGGTCGCCGAACCCGAAGCGCACGCTCCGGCAGTCGGGACGCAGCGGTCGGGCTCCGACCTCGACGTGCTGGAGTCGCTCGCGCGCGGCGAGATCACTACCGAGGAGGCCGAGAGGATGCTCTCCGGCCCGCAAGCGTAGCGGAGAACGCGGATGAGGACTCAGACATTCGAGGTGGGCGCGAGACCCAGAGTGATCCTGAGCCAGGTGGGCGGCGACGTCGAGGTGGAGGGTTATACTGGCACGTCCGTCGTGTTCTCCGGCGACACGCTGCCGCACATTATGCAGCAGGCGGAGCAGCTGCTGGTCGGTGACCTCGACGACGACCTCAAGCTCCGGGTGCCCTCCGGCGCGAGCGTCAGCGTCGGCCGGGCGGACGGGGACGGCAGGTTTCGGGGCTTCAGGTCGCTGAGCGTCGACATGGTGAACGGGGACGTCGAGGTCGTCGAGATCGCCGAGAGGTGCTCGGTGTCCACGGTGAACGGGGACGCGCGGCTCACGGGGGTGAGCGACCTGGAGATAGGCACGATCAACGGTGACGCGCTCATCGAGCGGGTCCGCGGCCGGCTCGCCCTGGGCACGATCGGCGGGGACGCGGTGATCACGGGCGACGCGGCGGGGTTCGGCCCTGCCCGGGTGAACGGGGACGCCGTGCTGAAGCTGGCCTTTCGGAGGGACGAGGAGTACGAGCTCGAGGTCGACGGCGACTGCGTGCTCTACCTGCCCGAGGACGCGGACCTCGCGGTCGAGGCGACGGTGGGAGGCGAGGTCACCGGCCTCGGGAGCACTACCACGGGAGGAGCGTACATGTCCAGGTGGGGGACCGGAAGCGCGAAGGTGAGGCTCAAGGTGGGCCAGGACCTCTGGGTACGCGGGCCGGGAGCGAGCTTCGCCGCCGGGCTCGAGACGACGATCGGCCAGACGGTGGACTCGATAGTGAGCAGCGTCGTGAATTCCGTGGCGAACCCGCGGTTCGTGGACTCGATCGTGAGCAGTGTGGTCGAGTCGGTGACGAGCGCGTTTCGGCCGCCCACGGGCGGGTGGCGCTCAGCATCCGGGGAGAGTGTGCGGAGCACGGGTGGTGGCGAACGGCCCGCCCCGCAGGCAGCGGAGCAGCCGGGGCCTGCTCCGGCTTCCGCCGCGCCGACGGAGGACGAGCGGGTGCTCAGGGTGCTCGAGGCCGTCTCGCGCGGGGAGATCACCCCGGAGGAGGCGGAGAGGCTCCTCGGCGGGGAGCCCGGCCCGGCAGCCTGAGCAGAGGTCGCTCGTCGCGACCGGACCTCGCCCCCACGAGCAGAAGGGGGCGAGGTCTGTTATCATGCCCGTACGCGCCGCTCGGGCCGTCTGCCATGGTATCGGGCGCGCGTGGCACCCCGGTTGCGCTCCAGGCGCGGGTGCAGACTACTGGCTGGAGACGAGGCGCTTTGAGAGACGCAACCAAAGGGGCCGCCGAGCCGCCCGTCGCGACTGCACGAGGGGTAGGTGCGCGCGGCGACGAGGCGTGGTACGTCGGACCGGTGCTGAGGCTGGCGGACGCCGTGTTTCCCGGCAGGCTGTGGGGGCACTCGGTCCGCGGCCTCGTCCTCAACCCGGTGTTCGCGCTCCTGCCTCTGCTGTATCTCGACCGCTTCGGCAGCGCGACCTGGGTGCCGGTAGAGGCGTTCTGGCTGACGGCATTTCTGCTCGGATTCCCGCACGCCGGCTACACGGCGCTCGAGATCAGGCACTACTTCGACCGGTTCGATGGCGTCGCGGACCGGCGCACCCTCGCGCAGCTGCTCTTCTTCTCTTCCTACCTGGTGTTCGGAGCGGTGCTGGCGGGCGCGTACGTCGAGCTGGGGGCGCGGGCTCTGGGCGCCAGGCTGGGCGGACCCGTCCCCGGTTTCGCGCTGCTGCTCGCGGTGCTCGGCAGCGTGGGCGCCGCGATGGGGCTGCAGGACGTGCTCGTTATGGACATCGTCCTGCGTCCGGCACGGGTGCTGCGCGTGCTGGCGAGCACTCTGTTCAGATGGCGCTGGCTGCGGGTCGCACTGCTCTGGACGGCGGTCCAGCTCCTGATCGCGCAGCTGGTGGCGCTGTTCGCGTGACCGCATATCCTGCTGTCGAGACTCCGAGATGGTGGGACGACCGGACTACACAAGTATGCGGAGCACCGTCGGGCCATCGCGGCTGGTCGGGTCTGAGCTATCCTTTTCGCCACCGGATATTTACAGCAGCCGGGTTCTGTCCACCGATCGCTATCCTGTCGAGGGTACCTGGTACCTCCAGGTGATGTCCTCGATCCTGACGTGGCGGGGCACTTGGCCAGCCACGGGAGGTATCCTCACCGCGACAATGACCGCGGGGCTGGACACGAACGCGATCTCCGATGCCTCAGGAACGAGCGCAGGGTAGAAGCAGGCCGTGAAGTAGTTCTCGTTCATCCTGCCCCAGCCCCTTGCGCTATGGCGCAGGTAGTGGTAGCCACGGTCGTCGACCGCATCATTGAAGCCGTTCCAAGTCAAACGCGTGAACCCGAACGGGCCCTCCCGTGTGGGCAGGTCGGCCAGCGTCAGGCGATATCGTACCGAGAGCGTGAACCCTTCCTCTCCCAGCTGAACTTGCTCGGCCCGCATCCAGACCATCTCGTCCTCCCGGATCAGCTGCCTGGGTCTGAACGTCCTCACGTCATCGCCCAGCAGGTCCTCACCGAGGGTCTGTCGGGATGGGTCCACCTCGCTGACAAGCTGTCCGAGGACCGTGCGGGCCGCGAGCACTGCCCACTCTCCGGCTATCTGCTCCATCGGATCCTCGTTCGTCTCCAGCAGGTCCCAGAGCATCCTGTCCACCTCTTCGACGAAGCTCGCGGCACTTCTGCCGACGGAGCGCACCACGCCCCGAAGCTGCTCGAGCACAGCGGCTGCACCGGAGGGTCCCACGCTCAAAGGATCGAACAGCCGATCCGCGTCACGAATATCCAGAAGGGATCCAAGCGCCCTACGCTCCCGCTCCACCAGATCCGGCCTTTGCAGCTGCTCGTGCAGGCGTATCCGGTCGTGCACGAACCTCAACAGGTACCACAGCGCCATACGGGCTGTGAGCTTCGGCTCTTCCCTCTGTAGCCGGGTCAGAGGGTCTTCGTCCTCGGGGGCTTGCAGTAGGCGATCCATCAGTTCGCGACCTTCCTCGGCCGCGGGCTGAGGCAGGCGGGCCGTGGGCGGCAGGTGACGCAGCACCAACAGCTTGCGGACGAGATGCAGATCGTCGTGGCTCCCGGACGGTGCCGTTTCCATCAGAGTTGCACGCTCCTCACGAGGTCACAGCGAGCGCTACGAGCCAGGACAGGCCCACGGCCAGCGCCACCCCTATCGCATACCTCAGGATGGTGTGGCCACTGAGCCTCCCCACTCCCCTGCGATACTGGCGAGACCAGTAGAAGTGCCAGTAGACGACCAGGGCCAAGCCGATCATCACGGCTGCGATCAAGGCGGGCCAGATCGGTACGTCTCGGAAGAAGAGTGTCCAGATCGGCAGCGCTTCCAGTATCGGAGTCAGGAGGAGTGCGACAGATATCCAAGCGGTGCTCGCACCTGCCCGCTGTACCCGCCATATGACTATTAGAGGAAGAAGCGCGAAGAAGGGCACCAGTGAGACCCCGATCGCCTGCACTAGCCCAATCCTCCCCGCCACCATTCTCTCTTCCTACCACTCCCACCCATTCTCGCGCATGCTAGCTGCGAACAGCCACCATATGGCCAGCGCGGAAACGGTGGATGCTACGGAGAGGACCAGGGCGAGTACGGCCACCTTCGCTGGTCCCTGGTTCGTCCATATTCCTCCTATGACTACTCCGATTGCCGGAAGTATGAAAGCCTGCAACACCACGTATCGGTACCGGCGTCTACGCCCCGATGCCACAGCAACCCTGCCTTAGCATTACATCTCGCTCCTCCAGCAGCTCACGATGCTGTACACCAGCACGGGGCTGGAGAGAGCAATTGCTATTATCTGTCCTCCAATGGGTATGACGGCGAAGTTTGATGCGATGTTGGCCACGGAGTTCAGCAGCGCGCCTGTGAAATCCCCCTGCGTGCCGTTTATTCCCATCTGGATCGCGTACGCGATCTTCCCCACCAGGGTGCTCGTCCCTGTCACAGGTATAAACATGCTCAGGAACCCGATCAAGTTGAACACGAGCCCCCAGCACTCCGGCGTCATAGTGAACAAGCCAGTGGGATCGGTGGCATTGACCGGGTTGCAGTTCGTGTATGCATACCGGTTCTTGGAGAAGATGCTGCTGGGGGAAGGGTCCAGCTGGGTGAAGCGGCCAATGCCACTGTCGTAGTATCTGGCCCCCATCTGATAGTAGCCGGTGGAGTCCAGATAGCTGCCCGCGTACTCGTAGGGGTTGTACCGCCCTCCCGTCTGGGAGTCGAGTGGCCTTACCCCGGTTTGGTGGACAGGTGATCTCTACGCTGCTTGGCTCACTGCACCTCTCTTCTCGAACTCCTCAGGGCTGAGGTAGCCGATCCCCGAGTGCAGCCTGCTTCGGTTGTAGAACACC
>CADDYR010000214.1 GCA_902810765.1 Chloroflexota bacterium | reverse complement strand
ACATCCTCCCCTCCCCCGCGCGGGTCGCCGCGAGGTTCGTCTCGGCGCTGCGCGATGGCACCTGGTGGCGGCACACGAGCGTGACGCTCTCCGAGAGCCTGCTGGGCTTCGCGCTGGGGTTCGTCGTGCAGAAGCAGAGGGAGCTCTCCGCGAAGCTCGCTAGGGCGTTCAACTACCTGCTGCCGATGACGCCGATCTACGAGCAGTACGGCACGAACGTCGAGCTGCACGGCGTGCGGTCACCGGATGGCCGGAGGCGGGCGATCCGCTCTACGAGAACCCGCCAAACGGCTTCGACACCTTCACGATGCTGTGGCTGATGAACGGCACGGAGGGCGGCCGGGTAATCATGAGGGGGCGCGGAACCGCCAGGTCGGGGCCGCGCCTCGCCACTACTCGTCGCGCTGGTGGGAGCCGCTCCGCCTGGCCCTGGTCGCCGCCTCCGAGTGATGGGCCTGAACCCGGCCGGCCTTGCCCGCGTGCGCGAGCTGGACCGCCGAGCTTATCAGCCCGATGTGCGACAGCGCCTGAGGAAAGTTGCCGATCTGTTGTCGGCTCGACGGGTCCATCTCCTCGGCGTACAGCCCGAGCGGGCTCGCGTAGTGGAGGGAGTTCTCGAACATGTCCTGGGCCTCGTCCAGGCGGTGCGCCAGCACGAGCGCGTTCACGAGCCAGAAGGTGCACACCAGGAAGCTGCCCTCACTGCCCGTGATCGCCGGGCTGCCGGAGTCGAGGTAGCGATAGCACAGCTGGTTAGTCACGAGCCTGTCGAGCGTGCGGTCGATCGTGGAGCCCATCTGCTCGTCGTCGCCCCCCAGGAAGCCGACGGGCAGCAGGCGCAGGTTTGAGGCGTCGAGCCGCTCGTCCTCGTACGACTGCTTGAACGCCCCGAGCTTCGCGCTCCAGCCCCTCTCGAGGACCTCGAGGCGGATGCGGTCGCGCTCGCGCTTCCAGCGCTCCACGTCGCCCTCCAGGTTGTTGCCCCTGGCGATCTTCACCCCTCGGTCGAGCGCGACCCAGCACATCACCTTGCTGTACACGTAGTTCTTGCGGTCCCCGCGGATCTCCCAGATGCCGTTGTCCGGCTGGTCCCAGTTGTCCGCGACCCAGTCCACGAGCGGCCGGAAGTGGTCCCACACGCCGGACGGATCGTACCTGCCCGTCTGCCACGCGAAGTGCAGCGCGTCGAGCACCTCACCGTAGACGTCGAGCTGCAGCTGGTCGTGCGCGCCGTTGCCGATCCTGACGGGCCTGGACCAGAAGTACCCCTCCCAGTGATCCAGCTCCTGCTCCTCCAGGTTGGTCTCGTGAGCCACCGGGTACATGATGCGTATCCCCGTCTTCTCGAGCCTCACAGTCTCGGCTATCCACCGGAAGAACGCGTCGGTCTCGTCCTCGAAGCCGGCGAGCAGCAGCGCGTAGAGGGTGAGCGAGGCGTCCCGGATCCAGGTGTAGCGGTAGTCCCAGTTGAGCGAGCCACCGAGCTCCTCCGGCAGCGAGGTCGTGGGTGCGGCCAGCACCGCCCCGGTGGGGGCGTAGATGAGCATCCTGAGCGTGAGGGCGCTCCTGACCACCTCGTCACGATACGGACCCTCGTAGGTGCACTGAGCGGCCCACTTTTTCCAGAATTCGGTCGTCGCGTCGAGCAGGTGGTACGGATCGGCGTCGGAGACGCCCTCCTCCGGCGCGTACCAGAGGATGAAGGCGAAGCGCTCCCCGCCTCTCACGGTGAGCGTGGTCACCGCCGTCTGCTCCGAGTGGTCCACGCGCCAGTCCGACGGCGCGATGAGTTTGTATCCGGCGAACCCGAGCTCACGGCCCTGCGAGCTCAGGCGCGGCTGGGCGCGTCCGTAGTCCGGACGGGGAGCGCACACGCTCTCGATCTCGACCTCGCCCTCCATCCCCTCGACGATCCGGATAAGCGCCCGCGGCGCGCGGCCCGGCCCCCTCCCCGACTCACCTGAATCGGCCCCGATCGGCATGAAGTCGGTGAGATGGACGACGCCGTCGTCCATGAGAAAGCGTGTCACTAGCACGCTCGTCTCGTCGGCGTAGTAGTGGTTGGAATGGTGCTGGCCGGTCGGCCGGATCACCCAGTAGCCGCCCTTCCTGAGATCGAGGATCCTGCCGAAGATGGACGGCGAGTCGAACCGCGGCACGCACATCCAGTCCACGGAGCCGTTGCTGCTGATGAGCGCCCCGGTGTGGCAGTTGCCCACCAGTCCGTACGCCTCGATCGGTCGGTACATCCGGTCGGCGGGCGTCCGCACCCGCGCGCTGCTGCAGTCCTGATCCTTCATGGAGAGCCACCCCCGAAATGACGTATGGTGCTTTGCCGTACCCGAAACCCGTTGACAATCCGACTCATTGTACTTAGAGTACACCAACGCTCGCACGAAGGCTAATGGGAGTATGCGCCGACCCGTGAACTCGCGCCTCGTCGCGCTGCTGGCGTCCCTTCTGCTCGGGGTGGGGCTGCTGTATCTCTATCTGTACCCGGTGCCTCGCGGCCAGCTCCCCGAGCCGACCTCCCACGCGCTCCGGGCGATCGAGGCGCCGCTGCTGTTCGCCGACGCCGCGCTGATAATCGTCGCTATGCTGCTGTACCTCTCGTCCGGCAGAGAGTAGCGCCGTGCCGGATCACGCGATCCCCGGCGGTTCGGGGCAGAGCCGCCTCATTTGACAACCGGCACGGACGGATATATCATCTTGTGCAATCGTTTACGCAAGCACGGAGGGCAGGCATCATGGGTGGGCAGAACATGGATCGTAGGAAGTTCCTCCGCCTCTCGGCGCTCGGTGCGGCGGGCACTGTCCTGGCAGCCTGCGGCGCGGGCACCACCTCGGGGCCGACGAAGGGCCCACAGGCGACCAAACCCATATCGGGAGGTAAGACGGGACCGGGCGCGGCGACCCAGGCTCCGACGGGATCGGCCACCGCCCCAGCCGCGACCGCGACCACCGGGGCCGCCCCGAGCCCGACGCCCACGATCGTTACGGACGTCACGTACGCCAAGGGCCTCGAGTACTCGGGCAAGCTGTCGGAATCTCCACAGCTAACGACGCTCGTCAAGCAGGGCAAGCTACCCGCGGTGGAGAAGCGTCTTCCCGAGCATCCGTACGTCGTGCCCCACGCCTGGGTGCAGCAGGGGAAGTACGGCGGCGTCATGCACTGGATCTGCTCGGATACCTCGGACTGGCAGACCACCCACTACGTGCAGGAGAGTATGTACGGCCACTCGCCCCTCAGGTGGCTGAAGGACTCGCTCGAGATCGGCCCCGGCCTCGCGGAGTCCTGGGAGGCGAACGACGACCTCTCCGTGTGGACCTACCACTTCAGGAAGGGCCTGAGGTGGTCCGACGGGCAGCCGTGGTCGGTGGACGACGTGCTGTTCTGGTGGGAGGACGAGGTGCTGAACAAGGACCTCAACCCCAACGGCTCGATCCCCCAGGAGATGCAGTCGGGCAAGGGCAACGCCCCGAAGCTCAGGAAGGTGGACGACGTCACGCTCGAGGTCCGATACGACTCTCCGACGCCGCTCGCCGCCGACTACGCCGCGGCCTGGGTGAATCGGGGCATAGGACCGAGCTGGATGGACCCTAAGCACTACCTCAAGCAGTTCCACATAAAATACAACAAGAAGCTCAACCCGAAGAAGTGGGCGAAGACGTTCCAGGACAAGCTCGACTGGCCGACGAACCCCGACAGCCCCACGATGACGGGCTGGAGGCTCTCCAAGTACAAGCAGGGGCAGTACTCGATCTGGGAGCGCAACCCCTACTACTACGCGATAGACAAGTGGGGGAACCAGCTGCCGTACATGGACGGGATCGTGATGAACAACATCCAGGATCCCCAGGTGATGAGGCTGAACATCCAGCAGGGGAAGGTGGACTTCCTGCTCGGACTGTTCAGCGGGGTGATGCTGGGCGACGTGTCGACCATCAAGAGCTCTCAGTCGAAGAACCACCTGGACATCCTGTACTGGGACGACGGAGGCGGGGCGAACAACGCCTACTTCTTCAACTACGACTACTACGATCCTAAGTACCGCAAGCTGTTCCGCACGCCCAAGTTCCTGCAGGCGCTCTCGATCGCCTACAACCGGGCCGAGGTGAACAAGGTCGTGTACTTCAACCAGTCAGAGATCACCACGGGCACGATGAGCCCGAAGGCGCTCGAGTTCCACATTGGCAAGGGGCCGCAGGTCTACAAGCAGTGGCGGGACAGCTACGTCAGGTACGACCCGGCAAGGGCCAAGCGCATGCTCGACGAGCTGGGGTTGAAGGACAAGGACGGAGACGGCTGGCGCGACTTTCCCGATGGCTCGAAGCTGCAGATCAACCTCGATTACAACTCCTCCGACCCGCCGTCGGGCGACATCGTGAAGAAGTGCGAGCAGCTCTCGAAGGACTGGCAGGCCGTGGGGATCAACGCGAAGCTCAACCCGGTGTCGCCCACCGGCGCGAGCGATCGCTGGGCGGCGGGCAAGGGGATGATGAACAACGACTGGGGCATCGGCGACGGCCCCAACTGCCTCATCTACCCGAACTGGCTCCTGCCGATGGACAACCAGAGGTGGGCGCCGCTGGAGGGCACCTGGTTCTCGCTGATCGGCTCGGGCACGGACCAGAAGCAGCTGAACCTGAGCCCGTACAAGCGGCAGCCTCCGAGGATGGACGCCGAGAAGGGTGGTCCCGTCGAGAAGCTCTGGAAGCTCTACAACCCCACCAGGACCGAGCCCGACCTGATGAAGCGCACGCAGGCCGTGTGGGAGATGATCAAGGTGCACATCCAGGACGGCCCGTTCGTCGCGGGCACGGTCGCGAACATCCCCACGCCTGTGTACGTCAGGCAGGGGATGAAGAACGTGCCAAAGCGCGAGGACCTGGCTCAGCACGGGTTCGTCGGGCCGTGGGTGGTTCCCTGCCCGGCCGTGTACGACCCCGAGTCCTGGTACTGGGACAATCCTGGCGAGCACCAGAGCTAGCCGGCAGGATGTGGGTCGCTCGATCCAGGGAGTTCGATCAGCACGCCGAAAGTAGGAACGGCCCGGGTCGGAGGGAGCTTCGGCCCGGGCCCTGTCACGCCATGCTCGAGTGAAGGGGGAGAGAGTTGTTTTCTGGGCTGGCAACTATCCGGAACGGGAGGACGGGTCGCTCTTCGTCCTGGGACACCACGGGTCGCAATCACGACGCCTGGGTCGTCCCGCCCGGCGAGAGCCGCGTGCTCGCCGACATCCCCGGCCCGGCCTGCATTACGCACATCTGGATGACCCAGCCCGGACACTACCGTGAGTGCCTTCTCCGCATCACCTGGGACGACGCACCGCAACCGAGCATAATCGCTCCGCTCGGCGACTTCTTCGGCCTGGGCAACGGGATCGTCAACTCCTACCAGTCGCTCCTATTCAGCGCCTCGGCGGAGGGCTCGCTGCACAACCTCTTCGAGAAGGGCTGCGCGCTGAACTGCTACCTGCCGATGCCGTTCAGGCGCCGCGCGCTCGTCGAGCTCGCCAACGAGAGCCGGGAAGACCACGTGCAGTACTTCTACGTGGACTACGAGACGCTGGAGGACTTCGACGAGAGTCTGGGATACGCGCACGCGGAGTTCCGGCGCTACAACCCGCTGGCACTCGGGCGTGACATAACCAGCAGGCGGGAGGATTACGACGTGGTGAACAGGGAGAGGGACGCCTGGGAGCACAACTACGTCATCCTCGACGCGAGGGGGCGGGGCCACTATGTGGGCTGCTTCCTGAGCGTGGCGAACTTCGGCAGCAGGCTCACCCAGCCGTTCGACGTACGCGGCGGCTGGTGGGGCGAGGGCGACGACATGATCTGGGTGGACGGCTACAAGTGGCCACCGGACCTGCACGGCACCGGCAGCGAGGACTACTTCAACCAGGCATGGGGGATGCAGCGCAACGCCTTCCTGCGCAACGGCTCCTCGATCTACGAGTACGACACCGGTGGCTATCAGACGAGCTACGTGTTCCACGTCGAGAACCCGGTTCGATTCCAGAGGGAGATCAGGGTGACGATCGAGCGGGGCCACGCCAACCAACTCGAGAACGACGTCAGCAGCGTGGCCTACTGGTACGCGGACCGACCCTCCCCGGCCGTCCAGCCGCCGGGGGTGGAGGAACGGAGGCCGGTTCGCCGCGACAACCTGGGCAGCTGGATCTGGTAGAGTGCTCTCAGTGGCGGACGTCCACTCCGTACCGTTCGGTGTGGTATCCGGGCCAGGCGCGGTTCCGGCGCTCGGCCTCCGTGTCGCCGCGCGGTGGCACGGAGACCAGCCCGCCATCCCGCACGCAGGCCGAGCCCCGGGCCTCGTGGCGGTGGATCAGCTCGGACCTCAGCCGCTCGAGCTCCGACGCGTGCTCGGCGCAGCCCGCGAGGTCGCGTAGCTCCACGGGATCGCGTTCGAGGTCGAACAGCTGCTCCGTGCCGCCCTCCGGGTACCAGATGTACTTCCAGCGCCCGTCGGTGATCGCGGCGTAGAACGGCAGGCCGTCGCGCACCTCCGCCGTGGCCTCGAGGTACCGCCTGGGGCTCGCGAGCTCCCCCCTGGCAAGCGCCACGAGGTCCTGCCCGTCCACGCCCCCGGGCACGGTGCCCCCCGCGGCCGCCACGACCGTCGGCAGCACGTCCGCGAGGGTGACGAGGGAGGTCACGACGGAGCCCGGGTGCCTGTCGCGCCAGCTCTTCGGCATCCGCAGGATCAGCGGCACGTGCGCGGACGGCTCGTGGAAGAACGTCTTCGCTCCGGTGTGGTGGTCCCCCAGGTACTCTCCGTGGTCCGAGGCGTAGATGATCAGCGCGTCCTGGAACAGCCCCACGTCCTGCAGCGCCGCGAGCACCCGTCCCATGTTGTAGTCTATCTGAGTGACGAGGCCGTAGTAGGCGGCACGGGCCTCTCGGATCACCTCGGGCGGGACGAGGTCGAGCGACCAGCTCTGCCTGAAGCGCTCGAACGCCTCGGGTGCCGCTCCCGGCTCGCTCCAGTCCCCGTACACCGGCTCGGGAATGGCAACCGTGCCCGAGAGCCAGACGCTGACGTCGTGGATAGC
>CADDYR010000213.1 GCA_902810765.1 Chloroflexota bacterium | reverse complement strand
GGGCGTGGGCGGGCCTCGCGCTCGTCGGAGCCGCGGGCGCTGCCTACGGCCTGCTGAGGAGCACCGTCATCACGAGCACCTCGATCATCGCCGCGAGAACACCCCCGATCACGCCCCTCGAGGACTTCTACATCGTGACGAAGAACGTCGTGGACCCCACGGTGGACGCCTCCTCCTGGCATCTGCGCGTGGACGGCCACGTGGAGCGGGCCCTGACCCTGACGATGGAGGACCTGCGCGCGATGCCCGCGCGGCAGCAGCCGGTGACGATGGAGTGTATCTCGAACTCGGTGGGCGGGAGGCTCATGAGCACGGCGGTGTTCCAGGGCGTGCCGCTGGCCGAGGTGCTCCGGCGGGCGCGCGTGCGGCCCGGAGCCTATGACGTCGTCACCCTCTGCGCCGACGGCTACTCCGAGAGCCTGCCGGTCGCGCACGCGATGCATCCCGAGGTGCTGCTGGTGTACGAGATGGACGGGCAGCCGCTTCCGCGCAAGCACGGCGCACCGCTCAGACTGCAGGTGCCGGGGCTGTACGGGCTGAAGAGCTCCAAGTGGGTCGAGCGCATCCGCGTGGTGGACTACGACTACCTGGGCTACTGGCAGTCGAAGGCCGGGTGGACCGACCTCGCGACGGTCCACTACACGACCCGCATTGATTACCCACCGAACGGAGAGGTCCCGCGTGAAGGTATGACGCTCACGGGCGTCGCTTACACGGGCACGAGCGGCGTGAGCCGCGTGGAGGTGAGCATGGACGGCGGCACCACCTGGCACCCCGCCCGGCTCGAGCCACCGATCGGGCGGCTCACGTGGCGGCTGTGGACCTACGACTGGCGCCCCGCGGCTCCCGGCATCTACTTCGTGAAGGCGCGCTGCTACGACTCGTCCGGTCTGATCCAGGAGGAGCACCCCTCGGTCCAGCGTCCGGGGATGGTCCCGATCGAGAGCGGCCTGGAGGAGACGGGCGCAATGGGCGTCCAGACACTCCGGCTCGTCGTGAGGTAGACGTCCCGTCGCCTTGCCCTCGGGATTCGGCAATTTCCGGCCGAGGTATACCTCGGCCGGCCTGCGATGCGGGGCGAAGGCTGCGACGGTGATCCATCATGCCGAGGCACGAGCTCGGTGTGCGCCGAAGGTCCGGGCCGCTACCAGCGGTTCGCCTCGGGGTCGGTGCGCTGCACGGCCACGCCGTCCAGCTCCGGCCAGACCTCCTCGGGGATCGGGTACGTGGCGAGCTCGACGGTCTGCGCGATGCGCTCCGGGCGGGTCATGCCCACGATCGTCGAGGTGATCCTCGGGTCCCGCACAGAGAACTGGAGCGCGGCCGCCGCGAGCGGCACGCCGTGGCGGCTGCATATCTCGTCCGCCCGCCGTGCGGCCTCGAGCACGTCCTCGGGCGCCTGCTGGTAGGCGTAGCGCGGGTAGGCGTCCGGTCCCTTCGCGAGGATGCCGCTGCCGTAGGGGGCGGCGTTCACGACCGCCAGCCCCTTCATCGAGGCGAGGTCCAGCAGCGGCGAGGCGATGCGGTTGAGCAGGGTGTAGCGATTGTGGGTGATCACCGCCTCGAACACGTCCAGCTCGATGTAACGGATCAGGAGGTCTATCGGCCCGCCGGCGATGCCCAGGTGCTGGATCACCCCCTGCTCGCGGTAGCTCAGGAGCGTCTCGAGCGCCCCGCCCCTCGAGTTGATATCCTCCCAGGTGGTGTGCTCCGGGTCGTGCAGGTACACCACCTGGAAGCTGTCGAGGCCGAGGAGTCGCAGGCTGCGCTCGACGGAGCGCTTCATCTGCTCTCCGCTGAAGTCGCCGGTGGCGGGGTCCCGGTCGGCTTTGGTGGCGAGCACGTAGCCCTCGGGCAGGCCGCCAAGCTCGCGCAGCACGGCTCCGATGCGCCGCTCGCTCTCGCCGTCGCCGTAGGCGGCCGCCGTGTCGATGAAGTTGATCGGACCGCGGAAGAACATCCTCACGGTCTCCAGCGCGCGATCCTCGGGCACCTTGTAGGCGAACGTGCCCTCCATGTCGCCGAGCGGCGCGCAGCCCATGCACACGGGCGTCACCTCGAGCCCGGTACGACCGAACGGCCTCCTCTCGAGGGTCCGCGTGTTCGCTGTGCTCAACGGAGTGCTCCTTCCCATCTCTCCTCATATGCGAGGACTCTCTGGTCGGGTCCTCGAGCTATGCCGCGTCGAGCGCGGCTCACGATGCCGCGGGGGCCATCTCGAACCCGGTCCCGAGCCCCTGCGCCTGGCCCGTGCGCGCGGACTCGCTCGCCCGGATCATTATCTCGAGCACGTGACGGGCAACCGCCCCGCTCGGCACCGGCTCTGTATCATCTATCAGGCAATCGGCGAAGTGCGCGAGGCTGTAATAGGGATGCATCACGCGCGAGTCGTAGGGTATGGGCGCGCGTACGGGCTGGTACCTGTGCCCGCCGAAGAACGTGGGCGTGAGCCAGCCCTGCTCGCCCAGGTACTCGGCCTTGCGCGAGAAGATCGTGAAGGGAGCCTGCGGGGACTGTATGTGCAGCGTCCCGTCGGTCCCGTAGACGCTGTATCCCGGAGCCTGGTTCGCGATCGTGACGTAGTTGGACACCACCGTGCCGAGCGCTCCGCTTCTGAACTCGAGCAGCACGACCACGTTGTCGTCTATGTCCACCTCCAGCGGCTGGCCGTTGATCACCCTCACGGGCACGCTCGTCCGTGCGAACGAAGTCACCCTCTCGACGGGGCCGACCAGGCTCACGAGCCACGTGATCGCGTGCACCGCCATGTCCATCATCACGCTGCCCCCGCCGGAGCGCTGGAACAGCCAGGGTCTGTCCTCGGCCCCTCCGTGCGCGGAGAGTGCCTGCACCATGCACACCTTGCCCAGTGCCCCCGAGTCGATCGCCTGCCTCGCCCTCACGCAGAGCGGGTTCAGCATGTGAGCCGGCTCGACCTGCAGCTTCACGCACGAGGCCCTCGCCGCCTCGACGATCCTGTCCGCGTCCTCGAGCGACTCCGCGATCGGCTTCTGCACGAGCAGGTGCTTGCCGGCCCTCGCCGCGGCGAGGGCTATCTCCCCGTGCGAGGCGATGTTCGTCGCCACGATCACCGCGTCCACGTCGGGATCCTCAAGCAGCTCGCGGTAGCTCGTGTAGTATCGCCCGGCCCCGTACACCCTGAGCGCGCGGACCGCCTTCTCCTCGACGGCGTCGCACACCGCGACGAGCTCGAGCTGACAGTCCCGGTACCGCTGCTGAAGGTGGGGGAAGTACATGAGGTCGGCGATGACGCCGCAGCCGATCACGCCGAACCCGATCCGATCGCGCGCCATTCTGGTTGCCTTTCTGTTCGTAAGCTGCGCCCGCTCGAATGCAATATATCACACCCGGGGGCTGGGGGAGGCCCGCGCCGGCCGCGCGGCTCGGGCTCAGAGCCGCTGGCAGGTCTCGTAAGCCAGGACGAGCTGCCGCGTCCACTCGGGGCTCGAGGGCTCGAGCGGCGGGCGCACCTCCTGGCTCCCGAACACGCCGAGGTGGCGATAGATCGCCTTCGTCGCCGCGATCTCCGAGCCCACGCCGAACATGTGCACGAACGGGAGCACCCCGCGGCAGAACACCTCGTACGACTCCCGCTCCTCTCCCTCCTTCAGGAGATCCCAGGACCGGCGGAACGCCTCGGGACAGACCGCGGGCGCGATCACCATGCAGCCGTCCGCGCCCAAGAGCAGGCTGCGGTACAGCACCACGTCGTCGCCGCAGTACACCGCCAGATTAGTGTTCGCCTTCAGCCAGGCTATCTTCCCTATCTCGTGGTCGGTCACCTTCACCCCCGTGAGGTGCCCGACCTCGTCCGCCAGCGCGGCTATCTCGCTCGCGCTCCAGGAGGTCTTCGTCGTGTAGGGGTTGTCGTAGAACACGAGCGGGCCCCCCACCTCCCGATCGAGTGCCCTGAGGTACTCGCACACCCCGCGCTTGGTGTTCGCGAAGTAGTAGGGGCTGGGCACGAGACAGGCGCGCGCGCCCAGGGACTCCGCGTGCCGCGCGAGCTCGATCGCGCCGCGTATCTCCGTGTGGCCGATGCCCACCACCACCGCCTTGTCGTGTGGGGTACGGGCGAGCGCGAACTCCGCGAGCTCTCGGCGCTCGCACAGCGACAAGGAGGGCGCCTCCCCGGTGCTCCCCGCCAGCACGTAGCCGTCCGCGTGGGGAAGGAAGAACCCGAGCATGCGCTCGAAGGAGGCGTAGTCTATCTCGCCGTCCAGGAACGGCGTCGGCACGACCGGCAGGACTCCAGTTAGGCTCACCTCAGATGCTCCTTCCCCGCTCGTGCTCACCCTATCCCGAGGAGGGCGAACGAGTCCCGCTCCAGTATCCCCTCGATCGTCTCGCCCGAGACCCTCGGCAGCGGGCTGTCCCCGATGACGTGGTTCGCGTTCCTCAGGCCCTCGATGGACTCGCGTGAGGTCGCGAACGGATAGTCCGTGCCGAACATCAGCTTGTGCGTGACCCTGTACTCCTGCGCGGCTATGAGTATGTTGTAGAACTGCCATGGACGGTAGTACAGCGCCGAGATGTCCGCGTACACGTGCGGGTGCTTGCGGATCACCACCAGGCACTCCTCGCAGAACGGGTGCCCGACGTGCGCGAGCACCATCCTGAGCTCGGGGTAGCGGATCGCGACGTCGTCGAACAGCCACGGTCGGGTGAGGCCCAGGGGCGCCGCCCGGTTGAACGTCGTGCCGCTGTGGAACAGGATGGGCACGCCGTGCCGCTGGCAGTAGCCGTACACGGGGTCGCAGCGCGGGTCCCGCGGATCGAAGCCGGCGTACATCGGCCCCATCTTCAACCCTCGCAGCCCCAGCCGCTCCACGGCCTCGATCAGCTCCTCCATGTAGCCGTCCTGAGTCGGGTCGCAGGAGGCGAAGCCGACGAGCTTGTCCGGGGCCCGCGCCACGAACTCCGCGATGAACTGGTCGGGCACCCAGTAGCCGTTGAGCCTCGCCTTCATCCCGAACACCGCCACCCGCTCGAACGGTGCCATCTCCTCCACGAAAGTCTCGAACGGCACCGTGAGGTCCAGCGGATAGCCACGGGACAGGTCCGTCTCCCGCACGGTCTGCGGGTCGAAGTGCAGCTGCTGGTCCCAGGCGTGGCTGTGGACGTTCTGCATACCCGGATACTCCTATCTGTCTACTCTGTAGCGGTCCACCTTCTCGGGGTCCAGCTCGACGCCCAGTCCGGGTCGCTCGGGCGGGCGGGCCGCCCCGGCCCTGATGTCCAGGGGTTCGGCGAGCAGGTCCCCCTCATACAGGAACGGGCTGAGGATGTCGCACGGGAACTCCTCGGCGCCCACGCCGGGCGTCGCCACCGCGAGGTGGATCATCGCGGCGCTGGCCACGCCCATCTCCAGGTTGCTGCCCACGGTGCACGTGAGCCCTGCGGCCTCGGCCACCTGCGCGATGTGGCGGGCCCGCGCGACCCCTCCGCTCTTGCCGACGTAGATCGAGAGCACGTCCGCGGCCCCGGCCCGCGCGAGCGCCATCGCGTCCTCCGGCCCGTACACGCTCTCGTCCGCGACGATGGGCACGCTGGTGCGCGAGCGGACGTCCGCGAGCCAGGCGACGCCGAGCGGCGGCACCGGCTGCTCCGCGAAGTACACGTCGTACTCGGCGCACCTCTCGATGGTCGCGACCGCCGTGCGCGGCATCCAGCCGCCGTTCGCGTCCATCCCCAGCCGCACGTCCGGGCCTATCGCCTCCCTGACGGCCCTCACGCGGGCGAGGTCCTGCTCGGGGTCGGTGCCCACCTTCACCTTCATCGCGCGAAAGCCCTGCTCGACCGCCCAAGCCGCGATCTCCGCCGCCCGCTCGGGCTCGACGCCCGAGACGGAGAACTTCGTCGGCACGTATTCCCGCACCGACCCTCCGAGCAGGCGGTAGAGAGGCAGGCCGGCTACCTTGCCGAGCACGTCCCACAGCGCCATCTCGATCCCGGCCTTCGTGAACGGGTTGCCCGCGAGCGCCCGGTCCAGGCCGCGCGCGAGCCGCTCCACGTCGCGCGGATCGCGTCCGACCAGGCACGGCTCGGCGATCTCCTCGACGAAGTGGGCCGCGGTGACCTGGTCCTCGCCGCTCCAGATCGGCGTGCAGGACACCTCGCCCAGCCCGGTGACGCCCTCGTCGGTGCGCAGGAGCACGAGCAGGAACGGGGAGGTGGTGTGCCCACCCCGACTGCCCCGGATCGCGCGGGTCGGGTTGATCGGGATGCTGACGGGGATCGTCTCGACGCTCGTTATCCTCATCCCGCCCCGCTCCTCTCTTGGTGCTCTCGATAGAACCCGACGAAAGCCTCCGCGACCGCCTCGACTATCGCCTCCACGTACGCCCGCCCGGACTCCGCTGTGGCACGGGCCGGGCTGTCGGTGTACCCGTCAATGCCCTGCCAGAAGCCGCTCGCCTCGACCCGGTAGGGCATGGCGCTCACTCCTGCTCTGCCCTCGCGGTCGGGGCGAGGCTCGCGCACGAGCTCCGGGCGGAGCGCGAGCACGAGCGACGTCTCGAACTCGCCCGCGTGCCCGGGCAGGCCATAGGCATTGTGCGCCCGAGCCTCGGCGAGCCGTTGCCGGGCCACGGTCCAGTACGACGCTGCGGCGATCGCGGCGTGATGGGCGAGCGCGAGGTCCCGAGCCGCCAGCGTCATCAGCTCCTCGTTCCCGCCGTGACCGTTCAGCACGAAGATCGTCCCGAACCCCGAGGAGATCGCCGACTCCAGGACCTCGCGCAGGGCGCGATAGCAGGTCTCGGTCGAGAGCGAGAGCGTCCCGCCGAACGGAAGGTGGTGGTGAGAGGAGCCGAAAGGGAGGGTCGGAGCCACGAGCGCGGGCACGCGCTCGCGCGCCCGCTCGGCCGCCGCCCGGGCCACGTGCTCCACGAGCATCGCGTCGGTGCCCAGGGGCAGGTGCGGTCCGTGCTGCTCGGTGGCCCCGATGGGCAGGACCAGCAGACAGCGGGGAGCGAGCTCCCGGACCTCCTCCCGAGCGAGATGCGACATCAGCAGCGGCCGTCCCTCATCCAACGTCTCCCACCTCCACGGGGGCTCCACGCCTCATCGCCTCCTCGATCGCCAGCCTGGAGCTCTGCAAGGC